>CAZCKE010000089.1:0-7328 GCA_964499005.1 uncultured Tepidisphaeraceae bacterium | reverse complement strand
ATAGAAAGGACCGATCATGTCAGAATCGTCGATTCGACGCCTCGAACGCACCTGGGCGACCGATCCCATCGACGCGCGGCTTCGGACGGTTCACGAGCTCGACCGTCGCGGCATCCTCCGTTCCCTTCAATCCGATCTCGCCGCCGCGCTCCACCGCCCGCGTGCAGTACATTCGCCGAAAGCCCCCCCCCGCCCCAGCCCGACCCGACTCGGGCATCCCTCGGGCGGCCCCCGTCCCCCGTCTCTAACCCCGCTTGCCACGCCTCCGGCAAATGCAACTGCGGAATATTCTCCAGGTAATAAAAAAACTCCGGCCGCTAGCTCGTGTCAAACACCGGCGCCGACGGACTCGTCAAATCCCATAGCGACCTCTGCGTGTACCCGATATTGAACCCCTTCAGCCACGGATAATCCGTCGCCAGCGGCCCATCCGGCGTCAAAATCCGATACCGAATGCTGAACTGAAATTTGACGTTGGGCGATTGCGTCCCACCCACAAAATACATCGGCTCATGCGGCGCGAAATGCCGGATAAACTCCGTCAAACCATACGTGCTCCCCGGCGCCGGAAACCGCCCCGCCTCCGCCGATGTCTCCTCCGGCCTCGTCGCTGAAGCATCCGGCCTCGTCCCCGGCGCAGTCGTCGGCGTCGCGTCCAGAATCGGCCCCGTCGCCGGCAGCACATCCGCAAACAGCGCCGGCGGGCCAGGGGTTTGATCTTCGGCCGAAAAATTTTCGCTCTGACGATCGGCGCCGATCCCCTCAATGCTCACGCGAGATTCTGAATTGTCGCCGGCAATGGCGGTCGCAGCGCGGAAAACGACCAGCAAGGCGCCCAGCGCCGCAAGAGAACGTTTCATTCGTGGGTTCCTTCCGGAATTAGGCACTCCGCCCGCGCATCCCAAACAACGACAGCACCAATCCCACCACCGCCATCGCCGCCCCGCCGATGATGTACCAGTTGGTCGCATCCGTGAACCGACCCCGAAACGTATTGCTCAACTGATCCGAGAACGAATTCGACGAATTCGCCCCGATGATCAGCAGCACTACTCCCGCCACCAGAAGAATAATTCCGGCAATCCGCTGTGGTCCCATCTTGCACCTCGTATTGAGTACGAAACACCTCGTGTTAAGTACGAAACCTTATGTTGAATTTGATCGAACGAACTGGAAAGAAAAAACCTGCTGACACCGCAGCAAAATGCGCAGCCAGCAGGCACGGCAAAGCGAGTGATATTACTTGTCCGTCTTGGACGTCGAGGCCCTGCCCATGGCTTCCTGCACTTTTCCGACAGCTTTCTGCATCTTCCCTTTGACCTGCTTTGCAGTGTTGCCCTGGATCGCGCCAATGACGTCGTTCACTTTGCCTTTGATCTGTTTGGCCTTACCGGCCGCGATATCTTCTCGTCCCATGTTCAAATCTCCTTTGCACTAATGATGTCAACCCTTCAGCAACGAACGTACCAGCGTCCTCACAACCTCCCTTTTCGCAATTTCGCCGCACTCTCCAATTCCCAATCCGACAACTTGCCGGGCTCATGAACTCTTGTCGCACACGCTAAGGCTTATCCCTATCCCCAACCGGCGGGTCATCTCTGGGAACCACGCCTTTCAGAACCCCGTAAAAACGATCCCATCTCCCCGTCCCATAACCCTCTCATCCCCCGCACCTTGTAATCAATCCTCCAAAAACCCTCTCCTCCTGCATATCACCCCGCCATTTTCCCTTTCCACCCGGTTATGATTCCTAAGGCTGTTTCGCCGAATTAATTGATTGCCGCCACGTGCCCAACGGACGATGCGTAAACTCACCTACATCCGCCGATACGATTCCACCCTCCTGCTGGCGCTCGTCATCGCCCTCGGCGTCCACGGCATCCTCCTCCAGATCGGCAGCCGCGAATTCCGCCGCGATCTCGGCTGGTGGCTCCGCTCCCGACCCGTCGCCGCAATTCTCCCCGCCCCGCAATCCGCCCCTCAGCCGCCCCCTGTCGATCGCATCGGCGATCAGGACGATCTCGGCAAAGCCATCAATCGCGAGCCCGGCGACAAACCCATGGAATCTGCTCTCTCCGACCTCGAACAAGAACAAGCGATGATGACCCGCGACCCCGTCGGCTTCAACCAAACCGCCGGCAGTCCCGGCGAGGCTCTCCAGCACGATCCTTCACAGCAATCGCAACAACCCAAATCCCAGGACGCTCAACAACAGCAATCCGCCCAGGCCACCGCCGCCGCATCGCAAGCCAACGTCTTCGCTTCTCAGGAATCCGAGCTCGCCCAAACCGCTCCCCATCCAAGCAAATCCCGCCCCGCCCCGCCCCCACAACCACTGGCCGTCAATCCTCCTGACAATAAGCAAGCGCCGGATTTATCGACGCGCGGCCCCGTCGCCCTGGCCCCGCCGCCCAAATCCACCGACCCCCCATCCGATCCCCAGGGCGATCCCGGCCCGCTCCACCCCGGCTCCGGCGGCGTCCAACCCCAGCAACAAGCCCAACAACCCGCTCAAGCCAACCCCGCTCCCGCCAACGCTTCCAGCGCCGAAAAAAATTCCAGCGGCACCCCCATGCCCTCCGGCGATTTTGAATCCTACCCCGTTAGCACCATCGCGCTTGATTACGTCGCCGGGAAAATCGAAACCCGCAGCGGCCGAAAAATGATCACCAAAACTCTCCCCCGCCTCTCCATCGCGGCCGAAGAACAACTCGTCGCCATCGACAATCCCTACCTGGTCCTCCGCGTCAACATCGACGCCAGCGGCGCCGTCACCGACGTCCAAACCATTCACTCCTGCGGCAGCGAAAACATCGACCTCCCTTGGGAACGCGCCATCGACACCTGGTGGTTCGAACCCCGCAAAAATGCCAAAACCGGCAAACCCACGCCCGATCAAGTTGACCTCACCATCCGCTTCCGGTGATCGACCCTGGCGATTAATAAAGTTTTCTCCTCTCAATCACCAATCACCCATCAGGTTTTCCCCGAACCCTCTCTCTCCAACCAGCCTCGGCACGACCTTTGCTCGATCTCCTTCCATGTCAAACAAAAATGAAAATCCCCAATTGGATGGGTTCCGTAAACAGATTCAATCCATGACCCCCGAAGAATTAATCGCCCTGGCCACGGTCCTCAAACGCCGGGCCAGCGATTATCTCGAGGAAGTCCAGATTGTTGAAGAGCAATTGTCCAGGAAGAAAGGAAAACGCGACGCAAGCAACCTCGCCCCTTATGTCAGCAACATATTGTTCAGCGACGACTCCGAATTCACCTTCTACCTCGGCGACGGAAAACTCTACGCCGCGTAAACCCCCTTTTAGCAGCCGCACTTGTGCGACGCGCCGATAACCGATCGACGCGCCGCATAACGCTCATTGATTCCGCGACACGCTACCATGATTTTTTAGCCGCGTCGCATGCGACGCGTGTTGATTACGCCATGCGCAGCCTAGCGCAACCACAGAGCTATGGGCGAATGGCCGTCTTTGGGATTCTGCTGGAAACGACGATCGCTTAGGAGAAGTATTTACAGTAAAAATGGCTGCGATTCGAGCGTCTTTCATGACTTCAGCCCTGCCCGATCCTTTATGGAATGTCAGCCAAGAAAAGTCGTCCAGCCACTCGATTAACGTGACCCCACCGAACTGAATTAAAACCAATCAGTTGAAGTATCTGATTCATTGCGTGAGGAAACAGCACCGGATAACGAAAACCGCCGAAATCAAACCAAGTAGCCATCAGATTAGCATCGGCATCCATGCTCGAAAAACGCTGGCGGCCGACAACTAGAAATTCATTTCGCTTATTTGGGAAGCCAAGGCGATCCGAAATTAGCTGTTCAAAATAAATGCGGTTCCACAACCCTCTAGCAAATCGCGAAATAAGAGGTGTTCTCAAACAAGCATCGATTTGCCGTTCATATTCAGGAATATTTTCAGACTTGAATGTATCATTTGCAAAACTCATTCGGTCGAATCCATACGAAAGAAATTCATCGAGAAATACGGCGTGGGAAAGCTGATTTTGCAGGACGCTCGCTGCATCATAGCAAATTTGATTTTCCAACTTTTCCCCTAATAATAACGGAAATCCATCAACGATCAATTTGACGTGCAGGCATTCATGAACAATAGCTGCTGGATCGGGATGAGAGATAACGACAATCTTTTCCAATTCACTGTTATTCGGGACACGGATGAATTTCACCAAGCTTTCCGGCTTTGAGGTTTCTTGAAAATAGAATTCCAAACGATTACCGAAGTGGTGGGTAATACGATCGAGAAGCGCTGCGGCCGACGGCTTAGACGACAGAATCTCGCGGATGCTTTGCCAAGGCGCTAATGAAGCCGACATATCACCATCCAATCGATGCTCATGAATTGTCAATCGATATTTGAATAGCAACTATTGTCAACTCCGACACCCCAAACTTAAACCCCTCCCCCACCGGACTACACCCATAAATCCCCGCGAAAAATCTCCCGCCATCGCTTAGATTCATCCGGCAAATCCTCGTCTGCCGAAAATCCTTCCCGTCATACGAAAACTTCGCCGTCAAATCCGAATCTTTCACCTCCACCTCGTACCAGATCTCTTTCACCGCAGATGAGATATCCTGCGTCGCCCAGTCCGAGTAGCCGTCCCTCGTCAGAACCGATCCCAATCGGCTCTGTGCCGCATTCTCATACTCGATCGAGCACTTAAACCAGTTCTCGCTATCCGCGCGAATCAAAATCCCGCACTGGTCATATTGCCCCGTCGGCTCAAATTGAAACCGTGCCCGCACGACCACGTTGCCGCTGACCTCCTTCAGCAGCGCATGCCCATTGTCCCGGCGAAATCCATAATGTGTCCGCTGCCAGAAATCCGTATCGTGCCGCGTCCTCACCGTCAGCGATGACCCATCCTCCAACCGTTTCCACACCGGCTCATTGATCCACGCCATCTCATCAAAAATCGTGTTCATAATAACAACCAAAAGTGACGATGCTGATCCCGCGCGATTTCCGATCACTCCCGCCCCAACTCGCGCGCTCAACTCACTTCAACCCTCTTCTCACTGTCCTTTTGAGATCATCCCGCGCGACACACAAAAATATTTTTCCCCCATTAAACAAACCCGCCCTCATTCCCGCCCGCGTCAATCGATTACTTTAATCACCGCGCGCACCTCCTCTATATCTATAGCCGCGGGGTGAAGGTTTTCAGAAGATTTTTTCCAACCCCAATCTCGCCCATCACTTACACCTGCAATTCCCCCTTAATCTAATTTCATTCGGCGCGCAAGCCGCGCATATTTTCCGTTCCAGAACTCCAAAAACCCTCGCAAACCATCGTTTCGCAACGACTTACATCCTCAACTTTTCGTGCGCGACCAGATGCGCAACCCAAAAAACCCCGCCTACAACCCCATCCATTTCAACACCTTATATAACCCCGTACAAAAACCCCTTACCGGCGTGGCCACTTTCAGTGACCACGCTAATGATGACCACCCAACTGCGACTCCACTTTCCCCAAAAACTCCACCATCTTCGCATCCGACTTTTCATGCGCCAATTTATTCCCCTCGGCCGTGCCCCCGATCATGTAACCCTCGCTCAGCGTGTGCCCCGCATCCGGGTAGATGACCTGCTCGAACCCGTGCGCGAAACCTTTCTGTTTGAGCCGCGCGATGATCGAGTCCGCCATTTGCGGCGCTGGCCACATCCGATCATCCGACCCAGACAGCAGCAGGATCGGGCCGTTGACCTTTTCGACCGGAATTGTCGCCGCCTCGATCGCTCCGGGATTCGCCGCCAACGACCGTTTGTACATCTCAATTAAGTTGTTCGGATCAGCCGGCACACTGTGGTCCAACGGCACAAACTCCACCGCCGTGCCCCCAACCGACTAACTCGACAGCGCCGGTGGCGTCGGCCAATACACTTTCGGCAGCCCCTGCCAAACCACGTTGCTCGGCGACATCGCAATGACAGCCTTGATCGCCGGATCGCGCGAGCCCAGCAGCAGCGCCGCCTCCGCCCCCTTGGACGCCCCAAAGATCGCGATCCCGTCCTGTCGCATCTTATCGCTGTGCTGCATCCACGCGATCGCCTTCTCGAAATACTCCAGCGGAATCTGCTCGATCGACGGAAATGTCCCCGGGTCATTCAGATACGACAACGTCAATGTCGGATACCCCGCGTCAATGAAAACCCTGGACCGATACCGCGGAATTCCTCCCTCCGAGCCCCCCAGCACAAGAACCCCCAATTGCTTGGACGAGCCGGGCGTGCACGAGAATTCTCCAACAAAGCCATGGTCAGTAACTGAAATTGTCACCGGCTCCGGCCGCGTCGTTTGCGCACCCAAAACCTCCGGGAAAATAGCGAGCAGCACAACAAGAAGTAGATTGCGCGTGTTCATAAGAGTTGCGGAGCAAGGAAAATTCTGGCCAACGGGGGCCTGGAAGTCAATCGAGCAGGCAATGCGGATTTGGCCGCGGCGGGATAAAATCTCCTGCCGGCATGGTCACTTCCAGTGACCACGCAATCTACTGTCGGAGCCCCAATGTCCCAAATCATCGCCTGCAAAACCTGCGGCCAAGTCCACGATCTCGAGCCCCTCCAGCCCGGCGCCGGCGCCTGGTGCCGCCGCTGCGGCTCACGCCTCGAAGCCCGCACCCGCGGCAGCCTCCACCTTACCGCCGCACTCTCCCTCGCCGCCCTCCTCATGTACTGGCCCGCCAATGCCTTTCCCATCCTCCGCCTGGATATGTACGGCGCAACACAGGAAAACACCGTCTGGCAAGGCACCGTTCGCTTTTATCAGGACGGCGACTACGCCATCGCCACCATCGTCCTCATGGCCAGCATCGTCATTCCCCTCCTCAAATTGCTCGCGCTTCTGTTCCTCGTGGTCTCGACAAAACTGGGCATGAACCGCTGGCGAAAACCCCGCACCTGGGCCTACCGCGTCGTCGAATCCGTCGGCCGATGGGCCATGCTCGATGTCTTCGTGATGGCGATCCTCGTCTCCCTGGTAAAATTACAAGCCCTGGCCCAGGTCATCCCCGGCAAAGGCTTGCTCGCCTTTGCTCTGGTCGTCGTCTTCACCCTGTTCGCCTCGGCCAGCTTCGACCCGCAACTGATCTGGGAAAAAGAGGAGCTTGTATAAATGGCTGAACCCGAAGCAGAGATCAAGCCCGCCGAGCCGCAAAAGGAGCTGTCTCAAGTCCCTCCCCAGCCGGAAAACGGCGCTCCCAAATCGGAAACGGTCCAGCTCCCACGCCCCATCATCAAGCCGATTATCAGCAAGACCCGTTGGCCCTACCCGCTAATCTG
>CAZCKE010000088.1:0-11508 GCA_964499005.1 uncultured Tepidisphaeraceae bacterium | reverse complement strand
CCCGGCTGTAGAATGTCATGTTCCGGGCCCTTGAGTACTTTCAAATTCAATTCCTTGATCGCATCCACCGCCGAAGGATCGCCCAGCTCATCGTTGGCGATCTGCCAAAGGCTGTCCCCATCCTGCACCGTGTAAAAATACGCCGGTCCCATCGTTCTCTGCCCCGTCGAAGGTCCCACCAATGTCTGTGGCCGCGGCTGATCCGCCATCGCTACGCTCGTCCCGCCTTTATTTGGAATGTTATACGTCCGTCCCACGACCACCCGATCCGGGTCGTCCTGCAACGACGGGTTCGCCGCGATGATCGCATCCCGATTCGCCTTGGTATTTCCACCCATGAACCGCCCCGCCATCCGCGAAACCGTGTCTCCCGCCTGCGCCTTGTACGTCTTCATTTCTGTCGGAGCCACCACCGTCATGTCGTTCCCATTATTCCTCGGCGTCCCGTCATGGTTCGCCGGCTCCAAATCCTCTCCATGTGCGTGGGCTGCCTCGGTCAACGAATCGCCCGGCCCATCCGCGCCCGCCACCGTATTGTTCCGGGGTCCGGAATTATTCTGTATCCCGCCGGGCCTGTCCGGATTGCTCGCTCCTCCATTCGCATCCTGCTGCGCATGGTCCTGCCCACTCGTCCGGCTCGGCACCGGAATCACCGGGCTTCGATGTGCCGTCAACTCATCTTCCGTTTTCACCGGCGCCTTCGGGGGCGCATCCGCCGGCATCGCAATCGTAATCTTCGGCTCCGACGTTCCCGGCGACGCAACCCCCTGCCGCGCAAACGCGCCCGCATCGCTCAGCGCCGCCTGCTGCGGATCCATCGTCGAGCGGAATCGATCGGACAACAAAATCCCAACCACGATGATGAACGCAAGGCCCACCAACAATCCGATCTTCGTCTCTCGCGTCATATCAAAACTCCCAATCACGAGATGAGAAACGAGAGACGAGAGAGAAAATCCGTTTCCTCTCTCTCGTCTCTCATCTCTCCTCTCTCATCTTTTCTCCATCACTCTCATCTTCGCCGACCGCGACCTCGGATTCCGTCGAATCTCTTCCTCTCCCGGCACGAGCGGCTTCTTCGTCAGCACGTTGGTCACGCCCTTCTCCTGCCACATCCCAAACGCCCGCTTCACCCGCCCGTCTTCCATCGATTGGAAGCTGATCACCGCCATCCGGCCGCCGCTCTTTAGAGCCGCCGGCCCCTGCTCCAGCAATCGCTCCAGGTTCCGCATCTCTCCGTTCACCGCCATCCGCAACGCCAAAAACGTCCGCGTCGCCGGATCGATCCCCCCGCTTCGTTTTCTTCCTCCCTTTCCAGCCAAATGCGGCACCGCCGAGCGCACCAGCCCGGCCAGTTCCTCCGTCGTTTTGATCGGCGAAATCCTTCGCGCTTCGCCAATCTTTCTCGCGATTCGACGCGAGTAACGCTCCTGGGCCAATTCGTATAGGACGTTGGCCAACTCCTCCTCCGGCATCTCATTCACCAGATCCGCCGCGCTTTTAGGCAATTCCGGGTCCAGCCTCATGTCCAGCTTCATTCCCCTTTCAAAGCTCAATCCATACGCCTCATCAAACAACTGATTCGTGCTGACCCCCAAATCCGCCAGAATTCCATCCACTTCGCTTTTCCCCGCCTCTTTGAGCACTTCCCCCAGCTCCGAAAAGTTCCCGACAAACAGCCTCACCTCGCACTCCACCCCCTCCAGCCTCTTTTTCGCGAACCCCAAATTCCTCGGGTCCACATCCACCCCAATCAGCACCCCTCCCCCGCCCAATCGCTCCGCAATCGCCCGCGAATGCCCCCCCCTCCCCATCGTGCAATCCACAAACACCCTGCCTTCCCCCGGCCTCAGCCACTCAAGCACTTCCTCCACCATGACCGCCTCATGTCCCGTCTCTTCCATCATCCTCCCAAATGTCACACACCCTTCCCGCCCCCGCAAGCTGCCCTATAATCGATGCCCGGCGATTAAATGAATACTGGCGATCTCGAACTGGATCGAATGCCGTCGATCACCACTCATTAATCACCAATCACCCGATCCCATGCTCCCTCTCGCTCACCATGCCCTGATCTGGCTTTACGTCCTCCTCCCCCTATTCGCTATCGCTCTTTCCACGATTCACGCCCGTCGCCGCGCCCTCCCTGCCGGCCGGGTCGTCCGCAGGTTACTCCTTGCCGCGTCCACCTGCCTCGTGCTGGGCGTTTCCGCCTGCGTCATCTATGGCCTATGGAACAACGGCACCGTCCCACCCCTGCAGGTTCTCCTCACCTGCTACTGGGTCGCCGGACTTCTCTGCCTTCTCAAGCTCCTCGATTTCATCTTCGATCATCTGGCTCGCGCTTTTTTCTTTGTCGGCCACGGAAAATGGCAAGCCACGGATCGCCAGCTCGCCGCTCAATTCCTCCGCGTCACCCTCCTCTTTTCCGTCGGGCTCCCCTACCTGATTGTCGCCGCCGTCACCTATCGCCCCAGCATGAACTCCCCCCTCGATCCCGCCTGGCAAAAACTCGGCGCCCAACCCGTCCAATTTTCCTCCGTCGACGGCCTCCAACTCTCCGGCGCCTGGCTCCCCGCCGCTCCCGCCCCGCCCCGTAATCGCTCCGGGAAATGGGGCCGCCAAACCGCTCTGCTCTGCCGCGAGCCCCTCGACCCTGGCGACAGCGGGCTCGCTCTCGCCACCGCCCTGATCAAAAATGGTTACAACGTGATGATCTTCGACTTTCGCGCCCAGGGCCAAAGCCGCGGCAATCTCATCTCCTTCGGGCCCGCCGAACGCCACGACGTCCTTGGCGCCGTCCATTGGATGCGCTCCCAATATCCCGACCAATGCCGCCGCATTACCGGCGTCGGCATTGGCACCGGGGCCGCAGCCCTGCTCGCCGCGGCCGCCGACCCCTCCTCCGACGGCCAATCCATCTCCGCCGTCGTCTCTTATGGTTCCTATGACCGCTTTGATTCCCTCACCGCCTCCATCGCCGATCGCTATTTCTTCCCTCCACTTCGCTGGCTTATGCCTCACCTGAGCCTCTGGCTCCTCAACGTCCAAACCGGCGAAAATCTCCACGACTTTTCTCCCATCGACGCCTCCCTCGCCGTCGCCCCGCGCCCCATCCTTTTCATCCACGCCCAGCGCGACCCCGCCATCCGCTTCGACCTCGGCGTCAACCTCTATGAATCCGCCAGCGCCCCCAAAGACCACCTCTGGATCGATGGCAACGAATCCGACGCCCTCGAAGACCCCGACGTCGCCGCCGCCACCATCCACTTCCTCAACACCGCTGTCCCCATGCTCTAACCAAGGACAAATCACGAAACTCGAATGACGAATTCATGAACGAATGCTCAAAATATTTGCCACTATTCCGTCATTCCACCATTCGGATTTAATCCGTCATTCGTCATTCAAATTTCGACATTCCTCCCATGCTTCTTCTCGATCATCTAAAAACGGAATTCCCCACCGCCAAACGCCAAACCCTCAAGCGCATGCTCCAATCCCGCCGTATTTTCATCAATGGCCTTCCCGCCACTCGCCTCAATCAACCGATCCCCGACGGCGCTAAAATCCAAATCCTCCGCCAGCAACTCGATCCCCCGCGCGCCCCATTGCCTTTCCCCATCATCTACGAGGACGACGACATCCTCGTCATCAACAAACCCCCCGGCCTGCTTACCAGCACCGTCCCGCGCGAGCCCCGCCTCACCGCACTCGCCCACGTCCGCGATTACCTCACCGCCACCGACCCCAAATCCCGCGTCGGACTCATTCACCGCCTCGACCGCGACGCCTCGGGCCTCCTCGTCTTCTCCAAAAATCCCCGCTCATTCGCCTCACTCAAAAAACAATTCTTCCATCACACGGTTGAGCGTATCTATCTCGCGATCGTCTCCCCGCCCCCCAAACCCCCGTCTGGCAAAATCGAATCCCTCTTCACCGAACACGCCGACGGCTCCGTCCACGTCTCTCGCTCCCGCGGCCAGCGCGCCCTCACTCACTACGAAACTTTGAAAACCACCGCCGACCGCGCCCTCCTCCGCGTCACCCTCCACACCGGCCGCAAACACCAAATCCGCGCCCACCTCGCTCACATCAAAAGCCCCGTCCTCGGCGACGCCATGTACAACGGAACCCCCAATCCCGCCGGCCTGCTCCTCGTCGCCGTCGAGCTTCACCTTGACCACCCTCGCACCGCCCGTCGCCAAATCTTCCGAACTCCCGCTCCTTCACGCTTCAGGTTGTGAACCTTTCCCCGTGGCATAGGCCTCTAACCCATGCGTCTTCATTCCGGAATATAAATTTCTCGCGGGGTGCCATCCGGCGACGGCGCATTCATGACCTTCCCTGTCTCTTCTGTCGATCCGGTAACCATCGGCACCCATGGATGACCGGGACCAGGCGCCTTGATCAAAAATCCATTGAAGGCGGTGTCCCGGCTGGTAAAGATCTCCAGCATCGATAGAGGTATGCCATCCTTGTTCGCTTTGGCGACGGAGTCGTCTAACTTTTGCTTGTATTCTTGATTATACTTTTGGAGATACCCGATGTATTTCTTGCTGCCGTTGTCATATGTAAACACCACGGCGCGAACCGCTTCCTTGCCCTCGTGATCATAAGGAGCGACTTTGTAGACATCATCGAGATAGAAGGTTTGGCCATCGTCGTCCGAATAACAAGCCTTCGTTAAGGCGACGGACTTTTCCGGCGCGAAGAAGTGATACAAAACGGCCCCGGCCAATACAACCAGCAAGACGCCGACGATTCCGCCAACGAGCGGGTTCGTGTTCAGGCTTTCTCGTATGCCCATCCCAAAACTCCTGATGTCGGCGGGCAACCCGGAAGTTGTCCGCCGACATCATTTAAGTCAATAAAATGATTTCCCAAGCAAAATTTATCAAATCGCCCTTAGAAATTTGTGGGAAGATTTGTGCAAAGATCGCTCAAGATAACCTGGCCAAGAGCGCGGCTCTCCACGTGCCCATCAACGAACAAAACATTGGTTGTCGTGTTGCCCATGTGACGGTAGCGCATGAAGCACTCGTTATATCCGGCCCAGCTACGCGTGTTGTCAACGTTCATCGCCTTAAGGACAGCCGGAGTAACGCTGCCGCCGACCAGTGACTGAGGTGTACCGCCCGGGAAGGAGGGGTCCGCACCGATCGCGATCGGATTCGCGTATAACGCCGGCCCGCCGTTGCCTGTGATCCAACTCGGAACCACGCCGCCATGGAAACCGACCATCGTGGGATAGATGTGGTTCATGCTGTAGCAGGACCAGCCATCGATGTTTTCGGCAGTCGGGAGAGCGCCCCAATTATGCTTGCCGTCGTCAAAACACGCGCCGTCCCAAATATCCATGACCTGAGTCGAACGCTTGATGCTGCTCTTCTGACGGAGCACATACCTGTCCGTTAATTGATCCGCACCAGTCTGGGCATCGCCCATGAACACACGGTAGTTGGCCGTGTAGTCGCAAGCATTGCCGTCCATGAAGCCGTTGTACGGAGCAGACCAGCCGATTTCGGCTGTGTTGCCAAAAGGACCGGGAATCGTCCGGTACGTCGGACGGGGTTCGGTCGGCACATCAACGTCATGGTAGGCCTGGAGGGTGCTGACCGGATGGAACGGGATGTTGACCCACGTCCCGATCAACGGAGTGTTCTGCGGCGTGATCTGCGTGGGCGTCACCAGCAAGGCCAGGAGGTCGTGCCAGCGATATTCCTGCCACCAGCCATTGGACTCGCTACTTCCGACAATGGCGCCATTCCCGGGGGGCAGGAACCCATTGTTCGACGAGGCATACAATTCAACCAACTGGCCAATCTGCCGCAGGTTGGATTGGCAGTAGACCAAGTTGGCCATCTGACGCGCCCTCTGCAACGACGGCAGAAGGATCGAGATCAACAGGGCGATGATCCCTATGACCACGAGCAGCTCTACGAGTGTAAAGCCGTGGATGCGACGCTTGAGGCTCATATATCGCTCCTCTCAAAAAAAGAAATCGTAATCCTGCCCGCGATATCGATTGAGACAGGATTAATCTACTTCGGTAAGCCTCGATGCCGAGCGACATGCTCGGCTCAAATTCTCCGACCCCATATGTCTCCACAAGGAAGCAATGGTTGGAAAATTGTTTCGTGTGACTCGGGCTTGCCTCTTACAGGAACACACACGTGGCGCGATTGATTCCCGCGCGACGAAATTTTCGCGCCCAAAATAAAACCGGAGCGCGCTCTTTTCGTTTTGCGCCGAAAATACAGCCCCGCGGCGTCGCAATTAAAACAAACAAAAAGATACAAATATAATAAAAATAGGACATTGACAATTTCCGGGAGAACATCCAGAAGATCTCTTCGATTTCTCCTCGCGCATCCAACAACATGCGCCCCGTCACGGCATGCGGATCGCCGAAGCCGGTTTCGAAAACTCTCTTTTCGCGAAATTCTTCCGGGAAATCCGCGATTTCACGGCCGTTTCAAATCATTTCGATTTCGGCATCGGTTGGTCCATTTCAAACTCCGAAAATTGCTTCGACAATTCAACCATCACTTCATCCACTCGCTTTTGGACTTCCGCCGCGTTCGCGACTTTCCCGTATTTGATATCTTCCGAGATCGCATTGAACCCGTCGGTCCACATCTTCACGGCCGCCGTTAGTGTCTGGTCCTGTGTCTCGCCCGCGATCGGCCAACGGCGCTTGATGTGATAACGAATCAGGAGCGTTCGGCTCGCGTCCAATTTCCATATCCCATAGCAGTCATGAAAATAAATCGGCGCCGCCGGCCATGCGCCGTTGTGCGACATGGATGGCGCCGGCGGTGTGAGGATGACCGCCCCTCCCGACAACTGCCAATCCTTCGGCCCAACCCGCGCCATCAATTCCTCAAGCGGCGGTACCAACGTCGTCCAGCACGTGTTGATGTTTAACGCATGCGCTCCAAATCGATCGACCGCCGTCTTCTCAAGCCGGTACACCGCCAAGTCGACGTCGATCAATGCCAGTATGGCGGTCGTTACTTGCGGATTCGCGTCCGGCGCGACATACAAATGCGCCTTGAACATCGCCGTGTCGTTCTGATCGTGTGCCTCAATAATCGCCGCGATCGCCTGCCGGCACTCCTGAAACTGCGTTTCCGCCAATTGTGCGTCCGCCGCGCGTGCCTCGGCTGCCGAATCGACCGTCGCAATCGTGCGCCGTGCCGCCGCAAAGTTTGCCGGCTGCTGCCGGGTTCCCTCCACGACAATCGTCGCCGCCATTCCCACGCATGTGATCCCCAGAACGCACTTGATCGCTACCAACTTCACTTTGGTTTGCGACATGATCTTCGAGACTCTCTTCGCCAATGGGATGGCCGCGCTGCTTTTCGCGCCCGCCGTTGCCCCGCGAATCACAAAATCCACCGTTGCCTTCGACAACGGAGTCGGCGCTATCGCCTTGGCCCCCAACATCAGCACGCTTCCCAGCGCGTCGCCCTCACCTACTTCCACGCCCCGGCGCAACAAATTATCCTTCAATCGCTCCAACGCCCGCCCAACCCGCTTCTTGGCTGCGTGCTCCGAAATCCCCATCGTCTCCCCCAGCGCCGCCAGCGGCATTCCCTCGAAATACCGCCTCAGAATCACCGTCCGGTCCTTCGTTGATAGTCCCGCCAGCGCATCGTCCAGATGGGGTCCAATCTCTTCTGATCCCTCATGAGACGTCGATTCCGGCCGCATGGCGGCCACCTCTCGTTCCCGCTCTTTTCGCCGGTCCTCCGCTCGCCGCGCGTTGCGCGCAGCGTAGCGCGTCGCCTGAAACAACCACCCTCTCACCAACATCTCTGGCCCCAGCGTCCCCGCCTTCTGTGACAGCAGCAGAAACACCGCCTGCACGATATCCTCCGCAATCTGCCGATCCTCGATCTGCCGCATCGCCGCCGAATAAACAAATCCGATATGACGCTCCACGATCTTCCCAAACGCCCCCGCGTCCCCGTCGCGCACGAATGCGTCCAGCCATTGCCGGTCCTCATCAACCATCGCCGTATTCTCCATCAGAGGTTTTTAGTTGCATCGCGTAGCGGCCGGTTGGCGATGGAAGAAAAGGTGGGCAACTGGACGTATCAGATTAAAGATACGTTGAGAGACCCAGGACGCCCCATCCTTCTCTGCCACGGCCAACCGGCCGCTACACGGAACTACTAGCCTCTGTAATAAAATGTCCACCAAGCGGAAAAGGAGACAAAATCCGAGCTGTTTTGAGTTCTGACTCGCTCTGTTTTGCGATGTGCCCGGAAGAGAACAAGCATGAGTCTAAATGCGCCGCTTTTTGGGAAATTGCTAGAAGCTGTTTCAAAACCTCCCGCGCGGCGATGCGCCGCGGATGGCGGAGGCTGGCAAGAAGCGACGACGAGCCGTATTAAAGCCAAATACGGCGAGGAGGAGCGACGCCGCCAGCCTCCGCCAAACGCAAGCAACGCCCGCGCGAGGTTTTGAAACAGCTTCTAATACATATTATTTTGTTGATGCCACGCGCTTCATCAATGAATAGGGGCCTATAATAAGTTTGCGCTCGAATTCATCGGAACGAAAGAGGTCGTTTCAAAACCTCGCGCGGGTATTGCTTGCGTCTGACGGCGTCACTCCTCCTCGCCGTATTTCCGGATCAATCATTGCTCGCCGTCGCTTCTTGCCAGCCAGTACAATCTGCGACGTAGCGCCGCGCGCGAAATTTTGAAATAGCTTCTGGACAATTAACCGGAGAATTCCATCGTCTGGACGTGCCCGACAAAAATAAGCTCAGAATAAAAGACAAATTCCCCGCCGCGATGCTCGCCCTCTTTCGCCAAACGGTCGAGGCTGCCGCCCTCCGCGTCACCCTTCACACCGGCCTCAAACACCAAATCCACGCCCACCCGGCTCACATCAAAATCCCCACCCTTTGGCGACACCCTGTACAACGGAATCCCCCACCCCCGCGCTTCTCATAACCACTCATCAATCACCCTTTTCACGTTTTCACGTCTTCACGTTTCACTCATCACTTCCCACCCATCGCCGCCACATCCGCATTAAACCGCTCCGCTTCCAATCCCAAATCCCCCGCATCGATCGCAAACGCAAAGACATAATTCGGATACCCCTTCACCCCGATCGGGCTCACGAAATCATTGTCATTAGTTACCAATAGCAGATGCCTTCCATCCGGCAGATCGGGCCCAAACGCCAACCCCTCGATCTTGTCCGGAATCCCTCCCAGAAATCCCCCCTCTCCCGGCAGGCGCGGCTCCACTATCTGTTTCACATCAATGAACGGCTTCTCTCCTTTTTGAACCGGCACAACCGCCGCCATTTCCGCTTCCGAAAGATCGCTCAGCGAATAAATTCCGCTGATGTCCTGCGCCCCATTTAAATCCGCCAAAAACAAATGCTTCGTCTCATTGATCTTGGCCCCATCCCGCTCGTCCACCAGCAACTGATGATCGTTCACCGCCACGATCTCGCTGATCGTCACGTGCGAATAATTTCCCGGCTTATCCGGATTCCCCGACAACACATACAAAAATTCCTTCGGCTTCGCCGCTGCATCCCGCAAATCAAATTCCACAAACCTTACATATCTCGTCTTGTCTCCCCCATCCTGCAACAGCGGGCACTGCATCGCTGCGATCAGCTTCGACCCATCCGGCGTGATCGCCAACCCCTCCATCCCCTTGTTCGTCACCCGCCCGCCACCCTTTCCCGAATGCGCCACATATGCGTTCTGCTCGATCTCCTCCACCTCCGTCGGTCTCAGCCGCGCGATCTTAAATTTCTCCGGCACCGCCAACACCCCGATCCGTTTCCCATTCCGGTCAAAGTGATAAATATTCGGCCCATACTCATCCGAAATATAAACCGACCCATCCGGTGCGACTCGGATCGACTCCGGATCCAGCCTTAAATTCTTCGTCGGATCGCCGCTTTGTATCGCCGTTGATAACCCTACAAATCCGCGCCCATCCTCATCCCGCAGCACGCTGGTCCCCACCAGCTTCACCGACACTTTCCAGCCCGCCCCTTCCTGGATCACATTAATATCCGCGATCTGAAACCGGCAGTTGTACGATGTCGTATTGTCCACCGCGTCCCCGCCCCCATAAGGCGTCTTGTTCGGCCCCCGATCCGCCATCAGCACATACCGATTCCCCTGCCCCGCGTACGCAATCCCTGACCCAAACCCATCAAACATCCCATTGCTCGACCCATCCTCCAGCTTGTTCGTCAGCCCCGACATGTCCGGCTGACTCCCATCCACCACCGCGTACCCCAAAAACGTTACCTTCCCCCGACACACCCCACCTGCTAATACGATGCCCACCCCAAACGCCGTCGCCCATCGCCCAATTCCCATCTCGCTTCTCCTGGTAAAAAGTTGGGCAGCATCCTATCGATCCCTTCTCCTGAATCCCTTTCTTTACGAAACCCAAACATATTCCTCCCTCCAGTTCTCAGCCCACACAACCCTTCACCCGTCCAACTCAGACTGTGCCGAAACAACATCATTTTTGACTACGCCTGTATAACCTGTTCTCATTCACGCCGATCCAGTGGCTAATCCCCGCCACGGAACCATCCAAAACTCCAGGCAATCATGAAATCCCGCCCCCGGCCAACATCCTCAATCCTCGTGGAATCGCCCGTCGATTCCCTCAGTCGGCGCATCATCGATACCTTCCCACGCCGCCTGAATGGCGATACCCGTGGCGACGACGAATTCAGGAAGCTTACCTGGGAGTTTCATCGCCTCGACGAACCCGAGGAATTTAAGTTGCGCGTGAAAGACAAACTCCTGGTCGCGACGCTTGCCGTCTTTCGCCAGAAAGTCGACGCTGCCCTCAAAGCCAATGACATCACCAGAACGGAGGCCATTCTGTTCTACAGAGTCGCCGATATTTTCGATCAGATCGAGGCCATTCTTTGGGAATTGAAAAAGCTCCCCGGCGAGCCCCCTAAATATCCCCATCCGCCCGAACCCAAACCCCCAGAACCGGAACCCAAGCCCCCTGAACCCAAAAAATCCAAGTAGTGGAATGATCGATGACCAACGGACCCACGGTGCAACATGAAATCCAAACCCCCCCGTTCAGCCAGCCCCAAAAACTCGGAGTCGATGGAATCCCTGAGCAAAAAGCTCATCGACGAGTTTCGCAGGCGTCTGACCATCTTGGACCCCCAGTCCGACGAATTCCGCAACATCATTGCCCAGTTTCACAAGCTGGATGAACCCGAAAAGAAAAAGCTCAAGCAAAAAGACAAGGACCTGGTCAACCTCATCGCGCTATTCAAGTTGACGGTCAACCAACAATTCCAATTGGGGAACATCACCAAGATCGTCGGCCAGCTTTTCATCAGCGTCGCCGACCTCTTCGACCACGTCGAGGGAATTTTGTGGGAGCTCAAAGGCTTCGGCGACGAAGACCCACCCACCCCCTCACCCCAACCCCAAACCCCCCACCCCCAAACCCACCCCCCCCCCCACCTCTC
>CAZCKE010000087.1:8116-11532 GCA_964499005.1 uncultured Tepidisphaeraceae bacterium | reverse complement strand
GAGAGCGTGGATGTCGCCGGTGATCTTCTTCAATTTGATCATCTCGATCATTGGAACGCTTCAATATTTCGATATGCCATACATCATGGGCACGATCGGCCTGGGGCCCAACCACTCCGCGTATGTGCTGTCGATGTATGTCTACGACAATGCTTTCGTATACTTGAAGATGGGTTACGCCAGCGCGGTGGCGTGGATACTGCTGTTGATCGTGCTGGCACTGACGGCATTGGCATTCTGGTCGAGCAAGCGGTGGGTTCATTATCAAGGTAAATAACCGCCAGCGATTTGCGGAAGGAAACAGATGACGACTGCCACAACATCATTGCCGGAAATAAGAAATCGGCAGCGGCGCGATCTGGCGGGAACACAAGGCGCTGTGCAACGAGGAGTGGGGCGCTGGTTTGCCCTGGCGGGCATTCTGGTGATGTGCGCGGGTTTTATTTTGCCGTTTGCATGGATGCTTTCCACGGGGCTTAAGACGCTTGAAGCAACAGAGGCTTTTCCGCCACAGTGGATTCCCAATCCCATCGTGCCGAAGAATTTTGCCGATGTGATCAATTCCCCCAAGGTTGATTTCCCGCTTTACACGCGCAACACGCTGGTGATCGCCCTGCTGGCCGTCCTCGGAACCACTTTCTCCAGCGCGGTCGTCGCTTACGGGTTTGCCAAGATTCGCTTCAAGGGGCGCGGGGCGATGTTCGCAATCATGCTCTCCACGATGATGATCCCATTCCCGGTGATGATGCTGCCGCTGTTCATCGTCTTCCGCTTTATCGGCGATCACACGCCGATCCAGATGCTCGGCACATTCAGGCCGCTGTGGCTGCCCGCGTGGTTTGGCAGCGCGTTCAGTATCTTCCTTCTTCGCCAATTCTTCCTCACGATTCCGGATGAGCTGAGTGACGCGGCGCGCATCGACGGATGCAACGATTGGGGCATTTTCTGGCGAGTGATTCTTCCGCTCAGCACGCCGGCGCTGGCGGTCGTGGCGCTGTTCACATTCATGTCACGATGGAATGATTTTCTGGGGCCGTTAATTTATTTGCAGCGCCCCGAGCAATATACGCTGGCGCTGGGGCTTCAGGCGTTTCAGAGCCAGCAAGGCGGGACGGATTGGAACCTGCTTATGGCCGCGTCGACGCTGGTCGTGCTGCCGGTGATTTTGTTGTTTTTGCTGACGCAGAAGACGTTTGTACAGGGGATCGCAACGACCGGCATCAAATAGACACCTCGCGAGCGAAGGGCATGCCCGCCTGAGCGCCGGGTCGCGTCACCGCGATCGCCGCCGCGGCATTGGCCCACCGGGCCGCTTCGGCGACCTCGAGCCCTTTGGCAATTCCCATCGCCAGCCAGGCGGTGAAGCAATCTCCCGCCCCTACGGTATCCACGGGCCTGACCCGCCGGCCGAGAATGCGCCTTGCTCCCTTGGCGTCAACCACCAGCGCTCCTTTGCTCCCCAGCGTCACCACCACATGACGGCATCCGCGATCAAGTAGGCTTTCCGCCGCCTCCCGCGGGCCGCGGCATTCCGGCGCGAGCACCTTCAGTTCAGAAACATTGGGTGTCAGCGCGAAAACTTTTTTCAGCATCGCATCTGCCAGCGGCCGTGCCGGCGCGGGGTTGAGGATAAACGGGATGCCGTGTTCGGTCGCGATATCCGCCGCCTCACGGATCACCGCCAGAGGGATCTCAAGGGAGCCGATCACTGCGTCACAGCGAGCCAAGATAGATCGCGCGCGTTGGACATCTTGAATATTCACGGTGTTGTTGGCCGAGCGGGCGACGGCAATAAGGTTTTGCTTTTCCTTGCCGCCGATGAAGATCAAAGCGACACCGCTGGGATTGCCGGATCTGTCCGTGCGGAAATAGCGCGTGTCGATCCCTTCCCGCTGGAGACTCGCGCGGGCGGCGCGGCCGAAATCGTCATCGCCGCAGGCGCCGATGAACGTGACTTTTGCGCCGGCGCGTGCGGCTGCGACAGCCTGATTGGCGCCCTTGCCGCCCGCGTGCCGCTCAAATGCCCCGCCGAGCAACGTTTCTCCCGGGCGGGGCAACCGACCACAGGCAATCACCAGGTCCGTATTGGAACTTCCCGCCACGACGATATGGGGACCCGCGGGCGTTCCCATTGCGTCACTTGACCCCATATTTCGCCGGGTCAGCCGCAACAGCTTTGGCGTATTTGACCGGGTCCTTTTCGAAATCCTTATGACAGTCCGGGCAGCACATGTGATAGACCTTGCCATCGTAGACTTCGACCAGATTTGAATCCGCGACCTTGTCATTGCTGACGGGGCAAATTGTATTTCGCAAGTCGATAGCCGCCGATGGTTGAGTGGAGGGTTGGCTCGACGGCGGCGACGAAGACGGCATGTTCATTCCGGCCATATCATCGGCGAAGCTAACGCCGACGAAACCGATCACGACAATCAGAGCTAAACAGGACAAAATCTTGAGCGACATACGCTACTTCCTTTCAAATTGTCCGAAGATGTTCCGGCGAGGATGCGCAAGCCGGGCAAGGTGCGGACAAAAACGCCTTGGTAAGGGATTTCATTCATTAATGCCATCGCGACGGAGTTCATCGGCGGTGGCAACAGAGGCGACCGTTCCCGGCGGGAAGGCATAATCGCCTGGGTCATCGTATCCGGCGATCTTCTCGCGCACCTTCACAAGCGTAAACATTCCGCCCATGTCGATCGTGCCGAATTGGCCCTTGCCGCCGAGCATAGGGACGCTGTTGGGCGGAGTGGGCATTTTCATGTCGGCCATATCGCCCATGCCGGCAGCGCCCATGGTCATGGCGTCGGGAAGCGAAGATTCGATCGACTTGGCGATGGCCCGGTCATTGGCGCCGATGAGGTTGGGGACGTTGTGGCCCATCTGGTTCATCGCGTGGTGCGTCATGTGACAGTGCATGGGCCAATCACCGGGATTGTCGGCGATGAAATCCAGGGCGCGCGTGCTGCCGACAGGGACCAGGACGGTGTTGGCGGAATAGCGGGCGGTTTGCGGGACAATGCCGCCGTCGGTTTCAACGAGGGTCATTTCAAAGCCGTGGAGGTGGATGGGGTGGTGATCCATCGCACTAAGGTTTCCGAAGCGCAGGCGGACGCGCTGGCCCACTTGTGCGACCAGGGGTTGGGTCGAGGGATAGCATTTACTGTTCATGGTCAGGATGTTGAAGTCGGTCATCTCGGTCGTCACAGGCCGGCGAGCGCCAGGCTCGATTCGCCATTCGCTGAGCATAATGACATAGTCGCTATCGGGAGCATCGGAGGCGCGGTGTCGGGGATGAACGATCAACATGACCATCATGCCCTTTGCCCGATGGGTCGTTTAATGGAGGTGCGGGTGGTACATGACGGGTCTGGGGTTGGTGCCGGGTAGTTGGTGGCGAAAGGTATGACGGG
>CAZCKE010000087.1:0-8106 GCA_964499005.1 uncultured Tepidisphaeraceae bacterium | reverse complement strand
AGTGTACAGTGGTGGGAGCGGGAAGGCGGTTGGTCACGTAGATACGAAGCTGATCGCCCTCGACGGCTTCGATCGTTGGGCCGGGGGTACGGCCATTGTATCCCCAGCAGTGGGCGGTCAGGCCGGTGACGAATTCGTGCTCGATTTCGTGGGCGACGAGGTGCATCACCTTGATGCCGTTGACGAGTCTGAAGGGGAGCGTAACGCCGTTGGGGGTGACGACGGGGGTGTAGGGAAGGGAGCCGTTCGATGGCGCGAGAGGGGGCGGCTCACTGGCAGCGCGAACGATGGATGGGGTTAAAGGGTTGATGCGATTGATCAGGGCTGCGCCACCGGCGAAGGCGGCGGCGCCGATCATTTCTCTGCGAGTCAAGATTTCTTTTCGTGTTGTCATGGCTGATCTCCGGAAATTTGAGTCGTTGGAACTGATGGGAAGCGGCCGCCGACCGCCTGTTGTAATTGGGCGCGGGCGGTCCAGTAATCGCGCAGGGCCTGGACGTAACCGGCCTGGGCCTCGAATTGCTGGCGGCGGGCTTCGAGAAGGTCGAAGACGCCGACGAACATGCCGTTGTATTGGAGTTGAGTTTGGTCGAAGACTTCCTGCTGGGTGGGAATTACATCGTCGTGATATTTCAGAGCGCGCTGTCGTGCGTGGGCCATCTTGGTGTAATTGAGGCGGACCTCGGAGGCCGCATCAGCGCGCATCGCCTGGTAGCGCTGTTCGCTTTGACGCAGCATGGCCTGGGCACGGGCGATACGGGCGTTGCCTTGATCAAAAAGCGGAATGGGGATGGAGAGCCTGGGACCGATGCGCCACTGGCCATCGGTTTCGTGCTCGAATTCGGGACCGAGTTCGGCTTTGTCGATGTAGCGATAATCGGCGGTTAAACCCAGGGAGCGAGCCTGAACCGCGATCTCTTGGCGGGCGGCGGCGAGATCTTCGCGGGATTCGAGGGCGGCGGATTCCAAGGCAGATTCAGAGAAATCGCCCGGGGGGACATCGGCAATTGCGGCGGCGAGAGCCCAATAGGTTTGGGCATCGGCGAGGCCCATGCGTGAGTTGAGTTTTTCGCGCGCTTCATCGGCGTCAGCTTGGAATTCGATCAAATCTGCTTTTGCCTGAGCGGCTTGTGCGCGCTCTCTAGCGAGCTGAAGATCGGTGATATTTCCCGCATCGTGCAATCGCTGGGCAACTTCCAGAGAGGCGTCGAAAGCCTGGACCATCTGAGTGCGCAAATCGACGAGACGCTGGGCGGCCTGATAGTCGTAAAATTCGGAATAGGTCTGCGCGACGAGGGTGAGAACCTGATCGGTGGTTTTTGCCTTGGCTTCCTCGAATTGAGCTTGGGCGAGTTTTTTTCGCGCGGGCAGAAGGGCGACGTCGAGAAAATCCTCGGCGACGGCGATGTCGAGGTAGGTGGAGGCGGGGGCGCGATCGGGGAAGCGGACGCCGAGATCGAAGACGGGATTTTTGAGAAGGCCGGCCTGGACGAGATCGGCCTGGGCGATGCCGAGGTCTTCGAATTCCGCCTGAAGATGGTGGTTGTTCAGCAGCGCGATCTGGGCAGCCGCGGGGGCGACGAGAGGGGCGGACAGTAGCTTATCGACGGCACGGTCCGCGGCCTGATCGTCGCCGGTGTGGCTGTTCCACTGGACGGTCAGGCCAATGCGGTCGGAGGTCAGTTGACGGACGTCGGAAAACCCGGCGTCTTTTGGGACATGGCCGCAGCCGGCCAGTAATCCGGCGCAGACGGTGGCGCAAATGAACGATGAAACCATGCGATTCATGGCAAAATCCCTTGCTGTAGTTTTTGGGAAATTGAACGGAACGTGAGCGGTGGAAATCAAATCGTCAGCGCGCAATGCAGGCGCAGGAGCGTTGTACAGGGTTTGCTGAAATGGCGATTAATTTCCAACCGCGAAGCGAAGAACGGGGAAATCGCCAATGATGGTCGAGGCGCATCGGTGATCAACGCCGGCAGCGCATGATCGAAGGTGATGTTGGGATCGTGCGTCATGGTCAACGCGCCCTGGCAGTGCAGGCACTGATGGGCGGGTTGGCCGGAATTTTTTGGGGAAGGGGTTGAAGGAGAACCGCAACAGCTGGAGCCATGGCGTAGGATTTCCGGTTGGGCGGCGGCGCACAGACAGGTAGAACTGGTCAGGAGCACCAGCAGTGCCGTGAAGATCGCGGCGGCTGGGCGAGGAATCATCGTCCTGATGCGGACCATTGCCTAAATCCTATGGCACGCGGCATGCAATGGCTACCAAATCCTGGAAATTCGATCTCAATTCTCAAATTTGAGATCTCTCAGGCGGATAATTGAGACAGTCCCGATTTTGTCGCGCATGTTGGGCAAGATGCCCATGCTAAGCGTGGAATGATCTGTCACTGATGGATTTTTATTGTTGGGGTTTTCGGGAGGGTTTGGCGTGAACTTTGGCCGGTCGCGCGGGACGGCGGCCATAGCGGGTGCCTTCGCCGGTGGCCAGGGCGAGGGAGCCGGACATGGGGCCTTTTTTCCTGCCGTTGGTGGTCATGCGGGTGAGCTCGTCATCAAGGGGATGCCACCAGCGGCGATTTTCGGCCTCCTTGACGAGGTCAACGACATCTTTGGGGCGGTCGACGATGCGGAAGATATCGGTGTCTTCGGAATCGATGAAGCGAGGGGAAAGCTGATGCCGCATCCACTCCACTAAGCCCGTCCAGAACTCGGTGCCGAAGAGGATCACGGGGAAAGGCTGGATTTTGAGGGTTTGAATCAGAGTGAGAGTCTCGAAGCATTCGTCGAGGGTGCCAAAGCCGCCGGGGAAGCAGATGAAGGCTGCGGCGTATTTCACGAACATGACCTTGCGGGCGTAGAAGTAGTGGAAGTCGAGGCTGGTGGTCTGGTAGCGATTGGATTCCTGCTCCTGGGGGAGAGTGATGTTGAGGCCAATGCTTTTGCCGCCGGCTTCGAAGGCGCCTTTGTTGCCGGCCTCCATAATGCCGGGCCCACCGCCGGTGATGACGGCATAGTCGGATTTAGCGAGCAGCCGGCCGGTTTCCTCGGCGGCTTTATAGAAATGGTCGGAGGGTTTGGTGCGAGCGCTGCCGAAAATGGAGACGGCCTTTCCGATCTGCGACATGGATTCGAAGCCTTCAACGAATTCGGCCATGATGCGAAAGATTCGCCAACTGTCGCGGACATCAACATCAATGGGCATGGTGCAATTTCCTCCGGGGTACAACACGCGTCGCCCGCGACCCGGCTAAAAGTAAAACAGATGTTTTGGAATTGCGAGCAGCATATTAAAGGCCCAGCGATTTTTTCTTGGCGTCCCATTCGGCATTTTCACGTTTGTTGTCGGATTGAAGGGCTGCGTTGTATTTGAGAGCTTCGACTTCGAGACGGGAGAGGTGAAGACCTTCGAGGTAGTAATCGATGAACGCCTCGGCCGCGATGGGGACGATGGGCTGGATCAGAGCGAACATCGCCGTGGCGTAATCGCGAATTTCCTGCTGGGCGTGGGCGTCCATGCGTAGGGAGAGGAAATGGAAGATATTGTGCAGATCACATTTCCAGTACCACTCGGTGTATACATTGACGGGCAGTGCAATCCGAGCGAGTTCCCGTGAGACGCCGCGCTCGAGCATTTTCTCGTATTGCTCGTACATGCCCTGGGCGCGGTCGAGGTAGTCAATGAACTGGCGAGCGGTCATCTCGTCGATGGGCTCCTCGCCGCCCTGACGGTTGACGGCGCTTTGCTTGCGGACGTTGTCGATGCTGGGGCTATAGAAGCGATCTTTGACGACGGAATAACGAGCGGAATATTCATTGATGTTGGCGGTGCGATGGCGAATCCATTGGCGGGCCACGAAGATCGGCATGACGTGGTGAAATTTAAATTCGACCATTTCAAATGGGGTGGTGTGGCGATGGCGGACGAGATAACGGATCAAGCCACGATCTTCGTTGACCTGCTTGGTACCGTGGCCGTAGGAAACGCGGGCAGCCTGGACGATGGCGAAATCGGCGGTTTTGCCTTCGGGGGCCATGCGGGGCATCACATCGCATAGGGCGACAAGGCCGTGATCGTGAACCTTAACTTCCCAACGGCCCGAGCCGGCCATGACGTCGATCATGGGGCTTTCGGGAGGTTTCTTCTCGATGGGGAATTTGGAGAGATCGGGAATCATGATCGGCATGGTACGCGATAATGCGCGCGACTCAACCCTGCGTCGTCGCGACGGTTTCCAGCATGACATAAGCGATATAGACCAGGATCAAGATGATTCCTTCCATCCAGCCCAGGGGCATACGCCGAATAGCCAGAGGAACCATGAGCAGTGTCAGCACAACGAGGATCACGTTGTCCACGCGCCAGGTGACCAGAGAAAAGATCAGCGGCACGGCATGCTCGAGGCCGTCAAATCGAATGTGGAGCCTGAAGGAAGCGTCCCCATGCACGACGCTGATGGGATATGAGATCAGGGCCAGCAACGGCAGGAGGGCGCAGAGATTGAGCAGCACGACCCCGACGCCGGTGGTGGCAACGACGGGCAGGCGAGAGCGATGGCCCAGAGCGACTCCTTCGATGGCGATCGAGACGATGAGCAAAGGGCCCAAGAGCGCTACGACGAGAACGGAATCGGAAAGAAGAGGCAGGGAGAGAGCAACGAGCGTTGTACCGCGAACGGCCAAGATGGCGCCGACGATGGAGAGAAGGATGGTCAGGGCGATGTTCAGCATGCGCAGGCGGACTGCGGGGATTTCGCCGACGACGGGCTGAGACTTCAGAGTTCCCGACCAGGCAAGGGCGATGACAATTCCTTCCAGGAGAAAAAGGATGGCATGAATCCAGGTCAGGTGACCGGAGAATCCGGCCAGCCAAGGGAGCAAAGCGGCGGGCAATACCAAGGGCCAAAGGCGGCGAACGGCCGGCGGCGCATCGAATACGGGGCCGGCGAGGATCATGGAGCCCAAGACCAGCGATAGAATCGCGACGCTGGTGCAGAAGACGATGGTAAGGGCGAGATCGCCGCGATGAAGGAACGCGGCGGCGAAAGAAGCGGCAGCAATGGGGATCCAATGGGCGATAGCACGCTTGCCCGGAGAGTCCGTGGAGGCGACCCATTCGCTGACGGCAATGCGCGAGGCGGTATAGAGGAGAACGGCGCCGATGAGCAGAGGGATTTTTCCTGTTCCGCTCCAGATCAAATCGGTCAGATCGGACATTGGTGGCGGGAGTTTCGGACAGAGGGAGGGAAATGTAAAGATGGTGATTGATGATTGGGTGATTGACGAATATCCATCACGTGGCAACGGGGAGGACTTGGCGAAGCTTGGCGATGACCGCCGGTAGGATTTCCAGAGTACGGGTGATTTCGTCGTCGGTAGTGAAACGAGAGAGACTGAAGCGGATGCCGCCGTGGGCGAGGCGCGGCTCGATACCCATGGCCAGGAGGACGGCGGAAGGCTCGAGGCTGCCGCTGCTGCAAGCGGCGCCGGCGCTGGCGCAGACATCCTGCTCGCTCAGAAGCAGGAGGATCGCCTCGGCTTCAAGCTGGGCAAAGGAAATATTAGTCGTGTTGGGAACACGACGCTCGCGGCTACCGTTGATCGAAGTCTGGGGGATTCGCCGGAGAATTTCGGTTTCAAGGCGGTCGCGCTGAGCGGCGACGCGGGGCATATCGGAGAGATGCTGCTGGGCGAGTTGTGCGGCTTTGCCCATGCCGACGATGCCGGGAACGTTTTCAGTGCCGCCGCGGCGTTGGCGTTCCTGGGGGCCTCCGATCAGGAGCGGGCGGAGGCGGGCGCCACGACGGATGTAGAGGGAAGCGACGCCTTTGGGGCCGTGGAATTTGTGAGCGGCGAAGCTCATCGCATCTGGTTGAATAATCGAGACGTCGACGGGAATTTTGCCGATGGCTTGCGTGGCGTCGAGGTGGAGGGGGACGGCGGCGTTACGGCAGAGGGAAGAAATCTGGTCGGCGGGAAAGATGATGCCGGTTTCGTTGTTGGCCCAGATGAAGGTGGTCAAGGCGGTTTTGTCGTCCAAAGCGAGGGTCAGGGCGTCGAGATCGAGCAGACCCAGGCGATCGACGGGGATGCGGACGATTTCACAACCTTCGCGTTCCAGTTGCTCGCAGAGGTGGCGTGTGGCGGAATGCTCGACGGTGCTGGTGATGATGCGTTTACGCGGAGAGCGGGCGACGAGGAGGCCGCGGATGGCGGTGTTCACGGATTCGGTGCCTCCGCCAGTGAAGATCAGTTCAGAATCGCGTGAGCCGATGAGAGCGGCGACGGAGGCGCGGGCATCGTCGATGGCTTTGCGGGCGCGCTGACCGAAGCGGTGGACGCTGGAGGGGTTGGCATAGAGATCGGTGAGGAAAGGAACCATCGCCTGTACAACCAGCGGGTCGGGCTGGGTCGTGGCGTTGTTGTCGAGATAAATGAGGTCCATCGATTGAAGGGCCCGGCAAATCCGGCGGCGCAAAAGGTTATTGGAATCGGGACAATTCCAATTCGCTACGTCGGGTTCGCTCAGTCGCTTTGCGAAGGGCGCGGCGTTCGAGCCAGGTCAGACCGTGCAGACCGCGAGCGGAGACCTTGGCAAGAATGAGATCGATTCGGTCCCGGGTCTCTTTTTCCTTAAGGGCGATCTTGCGCGCGCGTTTAATGGCGCCGCGGCTGAGGCGACGGCGGCGGCGAGGTTTTTCAGTGACGCCGATGCCAGAGGCATATTCACCGGCTTCAGACCAATCCTCGGGGGCATTTTCGCGCAGGGCAATGCGGGCCTGCAAGGATTGGAAGAAAGCCCAGGCAAAACAGACGGGAAGAATCCACGTGCCGGTCCCGGTGGCCAGGCAGGTGATGAAGCAGACAGCTGAGCCGGCGATGCCGACCGCGGTAGCAATCATCATCGAACGGAAGTGCCCCACCGCCGGCCAGAGGATCGCATGGAACATTTGTGAACCATCCAGCGGAAAGATTGGCAGGAGGTTCATCAGAAAAACGGCATAGTTGATCGTAAAGAGCCACCAGAAATAAAAGGACGGCTCGGACCATGCCCATTGGAACGGGGGGGCCGCGGGATGAAAGGGATTGAACAGATGGCCCGCGTGAACGGTGCCGGCATGAATTGTGGCGACGGGCAGAAAAAGATAGAAGCCCGCGGCGCTGAAAACGGCAATGAAGAAATTCACCGCAGGGCCAACAGCGGCCGTGAGAAACGTTGGGAGTGCACGATTCGGAGGCGCGGGCAGCGCCATTCCGCCCAGGGGCCAGATTACAACCTCATCGGCGTCGCCGCCGAGCCGGCGGGCAGTCGTGCAGTGTGCCAGCTCGTGGATCAGGATCACGGTCAGGAGCATTCCCATGCTCATCGCGCGAACGCCCAGGGTGTATTCGTTGCCGTGGCTGATAGGCAGCAGCATGAGCGCGACAAACAGCAGCATCGAAACGTGGGCACGAACGCGCACGCCGAGGATCGTGAACATCGGGATGGATCCATTCAGAATCCATACCAACGGATTCACGGACACGCTACGGTCGCGATAGGGAGGTCGGTCATCCCAGCCCATGGGTCCTCTTGCAGTTCAGCGTTCGCGGTGGAAGCGATCGAACATCAACAGAGTAGCAATCGTTTTCGCATCCGCAATCTGTCCATCGGCAATTAATTCAAAAGCCTTTTTCCACGTCACCGGCATCACTTGGATGTCCTCCCCTTCTTCCAAAGCCGTTTGACGTTCTTCCAGATCGTATGCGGCAAAAGCGTACAACTTCTCGGTCAAAATACCCGGAGACGAAAAAAAATTTCCGATGGGCTTGAGGCGGCCGGCCAGGTATCCCGTCTCCTCCAGCAGTTCGCGACCGGCGCAGCTCATCGGGTCTTCCCCTTTCTCCAATGTCCCTGCCGGAAGCTCAATAAGCACCTGGCCCACGGTATAGCGGTGGTTGCGAATGAGCAGAACCTGTCCATCGGGAAGGAGAGGTAAAATCACGACCGCGCCGGGATGAATGCAAATTTCACGGCTCGCCTGGGCGCCCGTTTTATCTTCCAGGCGGTGAATCTCGAGCTGAACTTTTTTGCCGCGGAATACGGTTTGCTTTTCGACGACGT
>CAZCKE010000086.1:0-11547 GCA_964499005.1 uncultured Tepidisphaeraceae bacterium | reverse complement strand
GCGGGCGCGTCGCTGCTGGGCTGATCGCCTTCGGGAAGACGCATCTGCAGCGTCGACGCGCCGCCAATCGCGCTGGACTGGACGATCTCCGTGACAACATTGGCCGGCAGCGGTGGATCGCTGTCGACCATCGCGTCGATCCGAATGCTCATCTGGTCGGAGTTGCGCGATATCTTGGTCACCCGACCGACGATCTGACCCAGAAACGAGACCGACGATCCTTCCGAGAGCCCGTCGGCGCGTTCGCTGTTGAAATGCACGGGCAATTGCGCCGGCGAGAAGAGCGTCGAAGTCTGCCCGCTGAATTTGATCAGGAACCACGCGAAAATACCCAGCCCGATCAGCACCACCAATCCCACCATGAAATTCCGTCTCGCCGGCGACATAGTTACGCTCCCTGATTGAGTTCCAGCGTTTGCAGCTCCTGCGGACTGGCCTCCCCTTGCACAAACCGCTTCAGGATCTCGTTGTCCGTGTTGCGAATTTCCGCCGGCGTCCCGTCAAAGATCAGCTTCGCCTCATACAACATTACGATCCGGTCCGCGATTTTGAACGCGCTGTTCATGTCGTGCGTCACCACGATGCTCGTCACATGCAATTCTCTCTGCAATTTCTGGATCAACTCGTTGATCACATCCGAACGGATCGGATCCAGGCCGGTCGTCGGCTCGTCGTACAAAATCACCTCCGGGTCCAGGGCAATCGCCCGCGCCAGCGCCACCCTTTTCCTCTGCCCGCCCGACAATTCCGCCGGCATCTTTTTCCCCACGTCCTTCAACCCCACCATCGCCAGCTTGCGCGTCACGATTTCCTTGATTTCCGCCGACGATTTCCGGGTGTGCTCCACCAGCGGAAACGCCACGTTGTCATTCACGTTCTCCGAATCAAACAACGCCCCCATCTGGAACAAAAATCCAAACCGCTTCCTCACCTCCATCAATTCCCGTTCCGATAGATTATCGATCCGCTTCCCGCTGAACCACACCTCCCCCGCGTCCGGCTTCAACAGCCCCACGATATGCTTGAGCAGCACGCTCTTGCCGCTGCCGCTGGCCCCGATGATCACCAGGCATTTCCCCTTCTCAATCGAGAGGCTCAGGTCGTTGAGCACCTCCAGCCAGCCGAATCGCTTGTACAAATGGCGAAGCTCGATGATGTTATCCAAGACAATTCCCAGGCCCTTCTACCCAAACACGCTTCGCGACCCGTACAACCCCACATAAAGATTCTGCGCGATCTTCGCGAAGAAAAAATTCATCACGATGATCGAGATGAAGCTGGCCACAAAGCTCTCCGTGCACGCCCGCCCCACGCCATTCGCCCCGGCGCCGCACGTGAATCCCTTGTAGCAGCTGATCAGCGCGATCGCCGCCCCGAAGAAAATTGACTTGATGATCCCCTCATTGATCTGCCACATCTCCACTCCCCCATTAAACGCGTGCTCCCAGAACGCCCCGTTGGGAATCCCCAGGAATTTCACCGCCACCAGCCATCCCCCGATGATCCCCATCACATCGCTATAAATCGTCAGCATCGGCGTCAACAAAACGCACGCCACAAACCTCGGCACCACCAAAAACCGGATCGGATCGCTCCCCATCACCCGCAGCGCATCGAGTTGCTCGGTCACGTTCATCGTCCCCAGTTCCGCCGTCAACGCCCCGCCTACGCGGCCGGCCAGCATCACCGACGCCAGCACCGGACCGATCTGCTTCACCACCGACAAGATGATGACGGCCCCCAGCCGTTCTTCCTGCCCGATCGATTTAAACTGGCTATACGTCTCGACCGCCATCACCATCCCAATGAACGCCCCCGTGATCCCCACCACCGGAATGGTCTTCACCCCGATCTCGTACATCTGCGGCAGCAGCACCCGCAGGTTCTTCAGCCGCAACCCGCCCCCAAAAATCCATGCGAACGTCCGCCCCACAAAGATGCAGAAATCCCCAAACGCCGCCAACGCGTCGTTCGTGTTTCGGCCGATTCGTTCCAATACGCGTGCTGCCGGCATGCGACGGATCATACGAACCGATTACGCCACTGACCAGTCAGCCCACCCCGTTCTTTGTTTTTGGTTTTTAGTTCTTTGTTCTTTGCCATGGCCCGTCTTTCCCCGGCCGCTGCCGCGAAGAACCAAAACAAGGGACCAGGAACGAATAATCAATCACCCGCTTCCCCTTGCATTCCCCCTAAAATCAGTTAACTTTTCATTACAAGGACGTCCAATCTCTCAAGCTACAAGGAGGTAGCCGTGAAGTTCTCAACCCTCGGAATCGTGCGCAGCATCGCCTTGGCAGGCGCCGCCTCCGCGCTGGTTCTCTCCGTTTCCGCCTGCGGCGACATGCTCACCTTTGCACGCGAGTCCAAGCTCACTGGAATCCGCCAGTACAACGACGGCCGCTACGCCGACGCCGCCGGTTCATTCCAGAACGCCTCGCGCCAGGACCCCGCCGACCCCGAAACCGAATACTATCTGGGCCTCAGCGACGAACAGAACAAGTCGTATCATCAGGCCATCGACGCCTACAAAACCGCCTTGATCCTGATGCCCCAGCCCGGCACCGCCCGCTACGACGGGGCCTTGCATGACAACGCCTTCGACCGCCTCGCCCGCGTCGTCGCGCGCAACGATGCCACCGGCGCCGAGTCGGAGCTCATCGCCAAGTCCGCCGATGAGCGGAAATCCGCCGAGCAATACCGCCTCCTGGGCCGCATTTTCCGCTATCGCGGCGATGCCGACTCCTCCGTCGACTATTATCACCGCGCCGTCGCCCTGGCTCCCGCCGACTTCGCTTCTCAAAAAGAACTCGGCCTTTACCTCGAGCAACTCGGCCAAAACCAGGATGCCGCTGTCGCCCTCCGCGACGCTTACCGCCTCCATCAGAACGACAAAGAGATCAATGACGCCCTCCGCAACATTGGCATGGAACCCGGCACCAACCTCCTCGTCGAGTCCGCTCCGGCCAAGCCCGTCGCCCCCTCAACCCCGTCCGATGGCTGGTCAATCCCCGCCGCCATCAAAACCGGGCCCCAGGACACCTTCGCACCCCGCGAGTAACTCCCGCGTCATTGCAGACAATTAAACCCTTGTCGGCATCCCCGACAGGGGTTTTTCATTGGTCCGAACACGTTTCCTGTTTTCTACCGCTGGACGGTTTGAGGGAAAGGAAAAGTGGCACGAATTAAATACCCCTCAGATCTCACGACGACTCCCATCACCCCCCTCATGCTTCCCGTGCAGTCTCACCACCACCCCAATGCACCCTGCCGCCAAAATCAACCCTCCCGCCACAATCACCACTACTCCCGCCCACGTCCCATCCCCGCTCACCACCGGCTGCGGCGTCACCTCATCCCCATTGCTCTCCACCACATCCACCGCATTACTCCCCCGCGTCGTCTGCCCGCGCGCCCCAGGCAACCACGCCACCACAGCGAGCAGCAACGCCAAACATCCCCACGACCATTTCATCACTTAAATACCCATCCGAAGCCCCGGAATCAGCCGGGCCACTTCTTTGGGATCCAGCGTATTCACCACCCAATTCGCCGCCGACAACTCCTCCGCGCGGTGCGACGTCGCCACCGCCAGCGTTGAAAAACCCGCCGACTTCACCGCCTCGATCACCTTGGGCGCATCTTCCACGATCAGACAATCCGCCGGCTTCAGCGTCTTTTTTGCCTTTTCTCCCATCAGCTTCATGCACATCAGATACCCCTGCGGGTCCGGCTTCCCCACCGTCACGTCCTCCGCGGCCACGATCGCCCCGAAGCAATCTCGCAGACTAATCCCTTCCAGCATCGCCTCAATCTCTTCCCGAAGCGCCCCGGAGCAAATCCCCAGCGGATAATGCCTCCACAGCCCCCTCACCAATTCCTCCACCCCCGGCAGCGCGTGATACTTCCCCCCTTCAATCAATTCCATCATCACTTCACTCTTGCGCGTCATCAGCCGCAGCATCGTCTTGAGCTCCAGCGTCAAGTTCCGCTTCTCGTAGACATGCCGAAACGCCCCCCGATCGTCGAACCCGATCAGCTCCCGGTAATACTCCGCCTCCCCCAACTCAATTTTCTCATGCTCCAGCACATGATGAAACGCGTAAAAGTGCAACGGCTCACTGTTGACGATCACCCCGTCAAAATCAAACAAAACCACGCTCGGCCAGTTCAACATGGCCGGAAACCTATCGGCCCCTCTCCTTCATGGCAAGCCGCGCCGTTCTCACCTTTGGATTTCTCTTTGCCCTCTATTTACCACTTGAGCGTTCTTTACTTATCATTTCCGCAAATGCGCCCCAAAGACTGGTTTCTCGTCGGCATCCGCCTTATCGGCATGTGGGCTCTCTATCAATTTGCCAATCAATATTTCTATCTGATCCTGATGCTGGCCCGGAATATGAACGGCCCACGACAGGACTTATCCCTCTTGATGCTCCAGGGTGGAATCGAACTGATCATTGGCCTCATTCTGCTCCTCGCCGGCAACAAAATCACCAACGCCCTCACCTGGGAATCCCGCGACCCCCTGGCCCGCGAATGCAAAAACTGCGGTTACGACCTCCGCGCCGGCCATGAAAAATGCCCCGAATGCGGCTGGATCGCCCCGCCCGCTCAGAAATAATCGCCTCGTTTCTTGTCACGTCTTCACGTTTCACGTCTTCTTTCCTGTCTTCAATTCATCATTCACCATTCCGCATTCCTCATTTCCCCTATAATCCCCTCCGTGCCTATTCACCAGCTTTCCCCGGAACTGATCAACCGCATCGCGGCGGGCGAAGTCATCGAGCGCCCCGCCTCGGTTATCAAGGAGCTGGTCGAAAACTCCCTCGACGCCGGCGCAACCCACATCACCGTCGAGATCGAAGACGGCGGCCGCGCCCTCCTCCGCGTCATCGACAACGGCTCCGGCATCCCTCCCGAAGAACTCCCCCTGGCTCTTGCCTCCCACGCCACCAGCAAGCTCCGCGATGACGAGGACCTCTTCCGCATCTCCACCATGGGCTTCCGCGGCGAGGCTCTCGCCAGCATCGGCGCTGTCTCCCACCTGCGCCTGCTCAGTCGCTGTGCCGATCAACCCATCGCCTACGAAATTCAAAACCGCGGCGGGCAAATCACCCAGCCCCAGGCCGCCGCCGGCAACGCCGGCACCACCACCGAAGTCCGCAACCTCTTTTTCAATACCCCCGCGCGCCGAAAATTCCTCAAAGGCCCCGCCACCGAGTTCGGCCACATCGCCGAAAATCTCCTCCGCCTGGCCCTCGCCCACGAAGGCGTCTCATTCAAACTCCTTCACGACAATCGCGTCACTCTTGACCTCCCCGCCAGCCCCGCCGGCCAGCGCTGGCAAGCCGCCTGGCCCGACGACTTTGCCAATCTCCATCTTCCACTGGACGCGCGCGACGCCGAGATCCGCCTCACCGGCATCATCGGCCTCCCCGAACTCGCCCGTCCCACCCCCAAATACCAATATTTCTTCCTCAATGGCCGCCCCATCCGCGACCGCTTCATCCAGCACGCCCTGCGCGAAGCCTATCGCGGCCTCACCGAGCCTGGCCGCCAACCCGCCGCCATTCTCCTGCTCACCATTCCTCCCCAGGATGTGGATGTCAACGTCCATCCGACCAAAAGCGAAGTCCGCTTCCGCGACAGCAACCGGATCCACGGCCTGGTCCTTTCCGCCATCCGAGAAAAACTCCTGACCAGCAACCTGACCCCCTTCGCCGTCCCCCACGCGGCCCCGCCCCAGCCCGACCCTCTCCGCCAGGACATGCGGCAAAAACTCGCCGAATTCTTCCAATCCTCCCTGACGGCCCAAACGCAACTCCCGGTTGCTTCCCAACCGCAATTCGCGACCGAAAAAACACCTATTGCCCCCTTCAATCACCCATCACCCATCACCAATCACCCGATTCCTCAATCGCAAATCGCAAATCAAAAATCGCAAATCCCCACCCCTCCCCTCCCCGCTCTCCAGCTCCACAACAGCTACCTCGTCGCCGAGAGCGAGGACGGCCTGATCATCATCGATCAGCACGCCCTCCATGAGCGCATCCTTTACGAAGACCTCCTGGCCCGCCTCTCCCGCGGCCCCTTGGAGAGCCAGCGCCTCCTCATCCCTCAAACCCTCTCCGCCCCGCCGCGCCAGCAGGAGCTGCTCACCCAAATCCAACCCCTCCTTGCCCGCCTGGGCATCGAAGCCTCCCCCATCGGCCCCGATGCCGTCGCCATCCATTCCTTCCCCACCTTCCTCCACCGCCTGGACCCCTGTGAATTCCTCTCCCAACTCCTGGAGCGCGGCGAACAGGAAACCCTGGACCTGGGCCACGAAGAGCTCCTCCATGAGATTCTCGACATGATGGCCTGCAAAGCCGCCATCAAAGCCGGCGACCCCCTCTCCCCCGCCGAGATCGATTCCCTCCTCGCCCGCCGCCACCTCGTCGACCGAAGCAGCAACTGCCCCCACGGCCGGCCGACGACCTTGCGCCTCACCCTCCACGACCTCGAAAAACAATTCAAACGCACCGGCTTCTGATCCAAATTTTCTAATTTTAATTTTTGATTTTTGATTGAATTACAGCGTCTGCACTCACCTTTCCGACCAAAAATAGAAAATCATAATTCGAAAATCTCCTTCTTGACCCCTTCCCACTGTTAGGGTACTGTACTCCCCAACATCACCCAAATACACAACCGGAGTGATGCTTTAGGAGTCGTCATGAATCTCACCCCCCGCCAGCTCGACGTCATCGTAGCCATTCGCAATTACCGCCACATTCATGGCTTCGCCCCGACCATGCAGGAGCTGGCCGATCAGCTCGGCACCAGCAAGGTCACCATCTTCGAGCATGTCGGCGCCCTGGAGCGCAAGCGCGTCCTTCGCCGCGATAAACACAAGGCACGCTCTCTTGAGATCATCTCCGACGAAAAGTTGCCGGATGAGAATCGCTCGACCAAGCTGCCGCTGCTGGGCAACATCGCCGCCGGCTCCCCCATCGAAGCGGTTGAAAATCGCGAGGAAATCGATCTGGAGCAGATGTTCCACTCCCGCACCGGCGTCTACGTCCTGCGCGTCCGCGGTGAATCGATGATCGAAGATCACCTCTGCGACGGCGACTTCGTCGTGATCGAACGCCGCGAAACTGCGCGCAACGGCGAGCAGGTCGTCGCCCTTCTCGATTCCGGTGAAGCCACGCTCAAGCGCTTTTACCGCGAAGGCTCCAAAATCCGCCTCCAGCCCGCCAACAACACGATGGAGCCGAGAATTGTTGATGCCGACCGCTGCCGAATCCAGGGCGTCGTTATCGGTGTTCTCCGCAGCTACAACTAAACCCAAAAATCAAAACCGACCGCGATGGCGCGATCTTCGCGCCATCGCGGTTTGATTTGAATCCTCCCCTTGACCCGCATACGCTTAAGTCGCATGAGCAGCGCCCCGGCCATCGCCAATCCGCCTTCCCCGACCGCTGCCGCTGCTGCTGTCATGGCCCCCGCGAAATCGAAGGAATACAACCGCCTCAACCTTGATTACCGCAAACCCTTCCCCAAGCCCAAGGTGAAGGGTCTGGTCATCGATTTTCACACGCACCTCGTTGCCGCCCGGCATGCCAAAGTCTGGTTTGAGGCGGCCGCCCACTTCGGATTCGACGCTTACGTCACCATGTGCCCCCTTGAAGAGGTCCTGGGCCTTCAACGCGACTGGCCGGGCCGATTCCACTTCATCACCATCCCCGCCTGGCAAAACCCCTCCATTGACGACTGGCTGCGACGCCTGGAAATGTTCTACAACCTCGGCAGCCGGATCATTAAATTCCACATGGCCCCCGGCACCATCGCCGCCCGTAAAATCCGCCTCGATTCCCCACTGCTCCGCCCCGTCATTCGTGAAGCCGCCGACCGTGGAATGATTCTGATGTCCCACGTCGGCGACCCCGATACCTGGTACTCGGGCAAATATGCCGACGCCTCCAAGTTCGGCACCCGCGACGACCATTACGCGATGTGGGAAAGCGTCCTTTCGGAATACAAGCACCATCCCTGGCTGGGCGCGCATCTGGGAGGAAACCCGGAAAACCTCGAGCGGCTTCAATCGCTGCTGGATCGCTACCCTAATCTGTATCTGGACAACAGCGCCACCCGCTGGATGGTGCGGGAGGTCAGCGCCCGGCGGGATGCGGCCCGGGCTTTTGTGATTCGCAATGCTGATCGGATTATCTTCGGCACGGATCAGGTGAGCGGGGATGACCGAGGGTTTGATTTTCTGGCGTCGCGAATCTGGGCGCACCGAATGCTGTGGGAGACCGATCATGTCGGGCCGACGCCGATTTTTGACCCGGATCTGCCGGAGGAAAAGCAGCCGACCCTGCGGGGGCTGGCGCTTCCGGATGAGGTGATCCAGAAGCTCTACCACGATAATGGGACGAAGCTGCTTGCGCGGGTGGGGGTTATGCTGGGGAAATAAATGCGATCAGTAAACGAGAACTGGAAGACCGGCCAAGAGAGGCGGTCTTCCAGTTCTGATTTTTTGATGGTTATTTCTCAGTCGAGAACGGCTTTCACTGAGTAGAGGGTGCCGTCCTTGCAGATTTCGAGGGTCTGGAGGGGGTTTTTGCCGCCTTGGGTGTCGAAGTGGTGGCCGTCCTGGTCGTAGAACATTTCGAAATCGAGTTTCTTGTCGATATCCGCCTGCATTTCCGGAACGAATACGACATATTTCTGATTGACCCAGACTTCGACATTGCTCCAGTCTTCCTTGGAGAGATTCACCAGATCGATCCGGCGATGACTGAGTTCATACTGCGCCCGTGCCTCCGCGGCGCCGCCGCGGGGAGCATCGGATTCATAATTTCGCTTGGCCGCATCGGCGGCGAATTCGGCGGAATTCTTATGCAGATTCGCGTCGGGATTGGGGAAGAGCGAGGGAGCGCCGTCGCTGGAGCAGCCAGCGAGAGCAAGAGCCGTCGCGGCGGCCAGGAGAATTCCGGTAATAGTGACTTTTTTTGTCATGTGATGCCTTTCAGTTGAGCCTGTTGTGGTTATCGGACGAGTGGGGATTGAAGCATGAGAAAATCGGGGGTCGGGTCCTGGCGGCGGCGAAGCCGCTCGGCTCTGAGAGCCCTTCGACTCGGCTCAGGGCAGCCTTTTGGAAAAAGGCTGGAGGTCTTCAAAAGGGAGTTTGGAACTAGGATTGGGTTTGCAGGGTGTGAGTTTGAAAGGGGTTAGATCAAAATTGCAAAACTTTCACCCCCTGGCCTTATATATAGAGGAGGTGCGCGCGGAGGATGGCGGGATCGATTTACAGTAGCACGGGAGCGGGTTTGGAGGTTTTGAGATTAGAAAATTGGATTTCGAGGAGTCCGAGACGAGGCGGATTTGGTTGAGAATGGGGTCTGGCGAGATATTGTTCAGGGGGATTTTTGGGGAATGAGTGTTTTGAATGCAGTTTGGGCGCGCGGGAATTGTGCTGGTTGATCCGAAGAGATATGGTTGATCTTGAGCAGATCGACCTCCGCTTGGAGCCGGGGCAGTTCTTCAACTTCACCACCAATGGCAATTCCAAAGTCCTCACTGGAGACACTTGTGCTCACGTAGAGCGATGAGCCGCACGGGACGACGTGAAAAGTGTTCCATTTTTGTTTGTTGAATTTTCAAGGAACAAGTCTCGAATCTGGCTCGGACCCGGCTTCGCGCCGTAATGGACACTATTGCAGCCGTTTAGGGATAACTAGCTGCGTTCCTGTTTTACGTCCTGTCTTTGCCACCATTCCTCAGAAAGATCGATGGGTTCTCCGAGCACGACATCCTGATGTTTGCCAAAGTGCTTCCGCAATATTTCATAGTCAGCGCGCGCCGCTTCAGCCGTTACTATTGCCGCAGCATCACCGAGAGCATCTACTGAGTTCCTGGCACATCGTGCCGCTTCGTCTGCAGCCATCGCAATTTCGCGACGAGCTGCCTTTGAACCAGCCAAGTTATATATCGCATGGGAAATGAATACAGTAGTCATTGCCACCCGAGTGAGGCATAATGCTGCCTGTTTCAATTCACGCGAGTCGAGATTGAGCATCGATTTTGCAACAACTGCCACGGCAGCGGCAGAAGCGTATCCGGCCGATTGATCTACCACGCGCGAGGCTATTAATTGTTCTGCCAGATGCAGCGGTGTTTCGATAACCGCATCCTGAATAGTTCCACGCAACATTGCGCTACCGCGCCGTGCGGATCTAACGGCGTAGGCCGCAATAGCACGCAGAGTCAATCTCTGAAGTTGATCGGCTGTAGGTAGGGCACCTTGTTTGGATGTTTTCATAGTTCACAGCAGTTCGTTAACATCATTGCTATCCACCGAATGGCTCAGGCGTCATGGGTTATCCCTTTTTGCAATTAGCTTCGCGAGTTCTTCAGCAAGCTTCATTAAATATTCTTCGGAGCCGGTAGTGCTGTGTCGCCCGTATCCATTCACCTCATCCCTTACTGACTCAATTCTACGTTCGGTTCTCGCAACTTCTCGTTCTAGCCAACCTATCCGCTGAAGTTCTTGCGGAGTACAAGTATTGTGGTCAATGCCGTTAAATTTCCCACGTAATACACATGATCGCTCTCGACAGTTATATTGTACACACGATCCGCACCCGGTACCTGTCTTAGCTAGACGACCGTTAAATCGCCATGATTACCGCGTAGTGTTTCACCGACGTGGCCGATTTCACGCGATTGGCCGCACTCGCCCGTCGCCGTGGCCGCTTGATTTGCCCCAAATCCCCGGAATCGTTCCGCCGCAGTCGGGGCAGGTGCCGTTGAGGTTGACGCGATTTTTGGTGACGAGGAAGCCGAAGCGTTCGATGACCGTGGCGTTGCAATGATGGCAGCGGGTGTTTTCCCAGGGGCCGACCTGGCCGGGGAGGTTGCCGGGGTAGATATATTTGAGGCCGGCCTGGCGGGCGATATCGACGATTCGCATCAGGTCTTCGGCTTCGGTGCGGCGGTAGCCGGTGGTCATTTTGTAGTCGGGGTGGAAGGCGGTCATGTGCCAGGGCATGAGGGGATCGATGGAGGCGAGGAAATCGGCCATGCGCTGGAGGTCGCCCTCGTTGTCGCTGAAACCCGGCACCACTAGCGTGACGATTTCGACCCAGAAATTGCGCTGCTTGAGCATGCGGATGGTGTCGGTGACGTGCTCGAGGACGCCGCCGAGTTGGCGGTAGTGTTTGGGGTCGAAGGTTTTGAGGTCGACTTTGTAGGCGTCGACGTGGGGGCGGAGGAAGTCGAGCACTTGAGGCGTGGCGTTGCCGTTGGAGATATAGGCGCATTTGAGGCCGCGGGGGCGGGCGGCTTTGAAAATCTCGACGGCCCATTCGCTGGTGATCAGAGGCTCGTTGTAGCTGGAGGCGATCACGGGGGCGCGGTGCTCGAGGGCGAGTTCGACGAGGCGCTGGGGCGTCGTGGGACGCGCGGGAGCCTGGGCGTCGGGGTCGCGGAGCATCTGGCTGGTGACCCAGTTCTGGCAGTAGCCGCAGTGGTAGTCGCAGCCGAGCATGCCGAAGGAGA
>CAZCKE010000085.1:0-11707 GCA_964499005.1 uncultured Tepidisphaeraceae bacterium | reverse complement strand
CCGAGATTCAAGCCCGAGAATTAATCAGCGCCTGAGAACAAAGGCGGTTCATTCAAAGGGCATTAAGAGAGGAACTTTCCATGCTGCGAATCACAACCAATGAAAGCCCACAAGTCGTCACGATGCGACTCGAAGGCAGGTTGGAAGGCCCGTGGGTGGAAGTGCTCGCCCAGAGTTTCGGTAATACATTGACCAAGCTCGGGGGACGACGACTTTGCGTGGATCTAAATGGGGTGACGTTCGTTGACGCTCAAGGCAAGGCACAACTGGCTGAGATGTACGCAAAGGGCAGCGAACTGCTTGGCGAGGACATCGAGACCAAGGCACTTGTTGGCGAAATCCGAAGCGATCGATCGGGCGACGGCAATTGCCCGTCGAGGCAGACAGGTCACGAAGCAGTAGGGAACGGAACCGAACGATTGAACCAGCTTCGACGTCTGCAGGCCGAGCTTCACGCAGTGAATGAAGAGTTGGCGCAGGCGGCGCGACCGCTGGAGCGGCTGGCGGACATGAACATCGAACAACGAAATAAAGTGGCTGACCAGATTCGAGCGAAGCTTGTGCGCTGGGAATCGGTGACGCGGGAGATTCAGCAAGTGATGGGAACAAGCACCGCGAACGGTGAAAACGAAAGCGAATCGAAATGAACACCAGGAAGATCAAATTCAAAGCGGCACGATGGGCGCTGTCGGCCTCACTCTGCGCGTTTTTGACAATGGCCGGGTGCATGGTCGGCCCCAATTACCAGCGCCCGACGACGACGATGCCGGCCGCGTATCGTGAGCCGACCACTGGCCCAACAACTGCTCCGGCATTCGTCACCGCCGATGCACCCGCGGAAATCCGCTGGTGGCGAAAGTTGGGAGATAAGCACCTTTCTGACCTTGTGGAGAAGTCAGTGACCGCGAACTACGGCGTTGCCGTTGCCGAGGCACGGCTCCGCGAAGCACGAGCCGGCCGCCAAATGGCGCAGGCGATGCTCTATCCACAGGTGAGCGTTGGGGCTTCGGCATTGCGATACCGGCTAAGCGATTCGGTAATCAACTTGCCCAATTCGGAGGACGGCTTGTTCCAGCTTGGCTTTGACGCCGCGTGGACGGTGGACGTATTCGGTGGAATTCGGCGCGGAGTGGAAGCAGCCAAGGCGAATGAGCAGGCAACGGATGCTGAGCGGCGTGGCGTGGTACTGATGGTCGCCGCCGAGACGGCGCGCGCCTATCTGGAACTTCGAGGAACGCAGCGTGAGCTACAGATTTCCGAGCAGACGTTGGATGAGCAGCGCCAGACGCTGGCAGTCACGGAGACCAAGAATCAAACCGGACTGGCATCGGATCTGGAAGTTCTGCGGGCGCGAACGGAAGTGGAAGCGACCGCCGCCGAAATCCCGCCGCTGCAGGAAGCCAGCAGGCAATATATCCATGTCCTTTCCACATTGCTGGGCCTGCAGCCAACTGCGCTAAGTTCCGAACTGGAAACGCCGGCGCCGATCCCTTCGGTTTCCGCGAACATAGCGATCGGCGTTCCATCTGATCTGATGCGTCGCCGTCCTGACATCCAGGCTGCCGAGCGGCAACTTGCGGCGTCGACCGCTGGAGTCGGTGTTGCAACCGCTCAATTATTCCCCCAATTAGTCTTAGGCGGCACCGCCGGCCTGGCAAGCACAGAGTCGAACAAGCTGTTCGACCGAAACTCGAACTACTACGTCGCCGGCCCCTTCGTCAACTGGACTGTCTTCGACGGAGGGCTTCGAAGTTCCAGCGTTAAGCTCACTGAAGCCCAGGTAGATGCTGCCAAAGCAGAGTATCAAGATACGGTGCTCCGCGCGTTCCGTGAGGTCGAGAGCTCCCTCGTCGCAGTAGATCGCGATCGGGACCAGGTGAATGACCTCAAGCGATTATCGGTGAGCGCTCGCGAAGCTTCGGCCATCGCACGGCGCGATTATGAGCGCGGCATACTCGATCAACTGACGGTCCTTGACGCCCAGCGTCAGTCAAATCGCGCCGACATGATGCTCGCGCAAGGCCAGGTTCAACTCGTCGTTGACACAGTGACAGTTTACAAGGCGTTGGGCGGTGGCTGGGAGGTTGCCGAGCCCGGGCCGGCAACGCAACCAGCGATCAAGCCAAATCATTAGCAAGGAAATCCGCCATGACTAGACTAAATGCAAAACACGCGCGTCAAGATACATTGCGAAGGGCACTTTGTCCGACGAAGGCGTACTTCATCGGCTCGCTGATCATGGGCGCCATGGTCGGGTGTCAGAAGCAACCGAAGGAGAACGCCCCTGTTCCGGTGAGAGTGAGCGTCTTGCAGCCGGAAGAAATTACCGTGTCCAGCCGGTTTAGCGGCTCGGTTGAACCTGTACAAAGTACGGACCTGGCATTCAAACTCAATGGCACGGTGCAAAGCCTTTTCCGGCTGTCTGACTTGAATCGTGAGGTGCAGGTCGGCGACACCCTGGCCAAGGGGACAATCATCGCCGAACTCGACGAAGGCGACCTGCGCCGGGCCAAGGTCGGGGCAGAAGCGCGGGTGGCAGAGCTTGAGGCTCGCGTTGCGACCGCGAAAGAAAATCTGACGATCGCAACACGCAACTATGAGCGGTATGCCAATTCCGCCGGCTCTGTCTCGCAGGCCGCTCGCGATGATGCCGATGCGCGTCGCGTCTCGGCGGCTGGCGAACTGGAGACGGCCGAGCATGCGCTGGCGGATGCGCGGGTACAGCTTGACCAGGCAAATGACGACTACATCAACCGCCAGCTCATCGTCCCATTCGATCATGCAACCGTTGCCGAGAAGCACATCGAACCGGGCGAGCGAAAGGCGGCGCATGAACTGGCGTTTCGCCTCATCGATATTTCCACTATCCACATCAATTTCGGCGTGCCGGACACGATGATTGGCATGCCGGCGCTGGATACAGCGGCCATTCAGCGCGTTTTCTTGGGGCAAGCACTCCCCATCACCGCTGACGCCTTTGAAGGCCGCACGTTGACAGGAATCGTCACGAAAATCGCCCCCGAAGCCGATCCCAAGACCCGCACGTTCCTGTGTCAATTGACCCTTCCCAATCAGGAGGTTGCGCCGGGACAACTCCTGCTCCGTTCAGGGATGATCGTCACCGTTCGTGTCGGCGCCCAGCTCGATCACCAGGTCATGCTCTTGCCGATGGCGGCCATTCACCAGGGCCGTTCTCCCGACGATTTGATGGTTTATGAAGAGGTCGTTGAGAACGGTTGTGAAATGGTGCGGACGAGGAAGGTCTCGGTAGGAGGCGTATACAACAACGAAATCGAGGTTTTATCGACGGGCAGCGACGTGCATGCGGGGTCCAAAGTTGTGATCACTACGGCCGAGCGACTCGCCGACGGCATATCCGTTCAAGAAATGCAGGATGACACCGACTCAGCGGCATCGCTGACGGAGGCAAAATGAACATGAATATCTCCCAATTTTTTGTGACCAAAAGGCCGATCGCGTGGACCGCCATGATTTCGGTGCTGGTATGGGGCATCTACGCCTACACGATGATGCCTCAGCGGCAGGATCCGATCATTCCAGTCGTCACCGGCGTCATCATCACGCCTTATCCTGGCGCCGAGGCCGAAAAGGTTGAACAGGAAGTTACCCGGAAGATCGAGCGCAAGGTCGCGGAAAACCCGGCTGTTGAGCATGTCAAATCGATCAGCCGCCCGGGTATATCCATCGTTTACGTCGAGTTGTTCGAAACCGAGCGAAATGCCGAGCTGGTCTGGCAGGACATCCGAGGAAAACTGGGAGAGATCAAGGACCTTCCCGTGGCGGCAGGAAGGCCCACGCAGTCGGTCTTGAATAAGGACTTCGGTGACTCTGTCGCCGTCATGCTTACCATCAGTTCACCGCCGGTGAGCGATCTGGAAATCCGGTTGCGCGCCAAGAGCATCCGAGAAGCGATCGAGGCTCACCGGAAACAGACTCCCACGACGATGCCGACAGAGCGGTGGACGGGTGTGCTGGTCTATCCGAGCACGGTGGCGCGCTCCTACGTAGTGCGGATGGGTCAGACGCTGGCGCAAAGTCTGTCGGAGGCGGGCATGGCGCGCGATGTCGCGATCATCGAAGCGCCGGGCGCCGGGATGCTCGATGTGACGCTCAATCCTGGGAAAACCCGTGACGATCTTCAGAACCAGATCAAACGCTGGGAACGCGATAACGTCGGCGCCGACGAATTTGACCCGGATGTCTGGCCGCCATTTTGGATCAACAATCTGAACAGCCTTGAGACTGAGCTTCGCGCGCATGCCCGTGACAAATACTCCTATCGCGAACTCAAAGATTTTGCCGACCGCATCCGCGACCGCTTAAAACAGTCACATTATGTTGCGCAGATCGACATGGTCGGCGATCAGGATGAGCAAGTATGGCTGTCCTACTCCGGTCAGCGGCTCAATCAATTCGGCATTACACCCCTTTCCATCGTCGATCACGTCCAGGAACGGAATATCAACATTCCCGGCGGTCAGGTCGAATTGCCGGATCAGAATGTCGTCGTCAGGCCAACCGGCGAGTACACGTCGGCCGATCAGATCGGGCAGACTGTGATGGATGTTTCCTCCCAAGGCTACGCGCTCTACTTGCGCGACCTGGTGGAAATCACGCGCGGATACGAAGACCCGCCCAGCGTCATGAACTTCCAAACGATCAAAGTGCAGCGGGGAGATAATACGGCAAATCCATCGAACGATTCGTCCGGCGGTGAAGGCGCGGCGCCCGTGGACTACCAGTTGCAAACCGGCCGCGCCATCACGATCTCTGTCCGGCAGGTCAAAGGCAGCAACATCGCCGACTATGACCACGACATCACCGCGGCCATCGCGGAATTGAAGCAAACCCTCCCCCCGGACGTGCGCCTTGAGCGCACCAGCAACGAACCGCAAGAGGTTCGCGACAAGATCGTCAGCTTCGACCGGAACCTGATTGAAGCGATCGTCATCGTCGTACTCGTGTCGCTGGTGTTCATGGAGTGGCGCAGCGCGCTTCTGGTCGCGGTCTCCATCCCGGTAACGGTGGCGTTCACGCTGGGCTTGTCGCAGTTAGTTGGAACAGATTTGCAACAAGTTTCGATCGCGGCGCTGATCATTGCTTTGGGGCTGCTTGTGGACGCGCCGGTGGTCGCGGCCGATGCCATCAATCGCGAGCTGGCACACGGTAAGCCTCGCCATATCGCCGCCTGGCTTGGGCCGCGAAGCCTGGCCCGCGCCGTCTTCTATGCGACACTCACCAACGTCGTTGCTTTTCTTCCCCTGTTGTTGGTCAAAGGCAAGACCGGCGATTTTATCCACTCGCTGCCGATCGTCGTCTCGTTCTCGCTGCTCGCCTCGATGCTGGTGGCCTGGACTTTCGCTCCGCTGCTGGGATTCTACATGCTAAAAGGGCAAAAGAGTCTCGGCGCGTCAGACGGCAAGCCGGCGTCGGGATTCCCTCACTTGTACAAGTCCTTCGTCGAAAGATGCATTGCGCACCGCTATCGCACGATGGCGATCGCTTTGACGGTTCTTTTCGCCGGGATGCTTGTTTGCCGCACGATTGGCACCTCGTTCTTCCCCAAGGACCTGCACAACGTCTTCGTCGTGAACCTCGACCTCCCGGAGGGTTCGCCGATCCGCGAAACCCGTGATGTGGCGATGGACGCAATCCGCAAGATTGATGCCTTAGAGGGAGCGCGCATCCGCAGCTATACGACGTTCGTCGGCGCCGGCGGACCACGGTTTTGGCTGTCCATCGAGCCTGAGCAGCGCTCCGACAACTACGCGCAGATCCTCGTGCATACGTCATCCAAGGAAGAAACCGCTTCAATCGTCGCTCGCTTGCGTGAAGATCTCCCCCTGCAAATCCCCGAAGCGCGTGTACGGACCCAGATGCTGGAAACCGGCCCGCCAATCGGCATCCCGGTTCAGCTGCGGATCTATGGTGACGATATCCAGACACTCCGTGAACTCGCCGCACAGGTGAAGGCACGCATGCGGGCGATCCCGGGCACAATCGATGCTAATGACGACTGGGGCGATCCGGTATTCCAGATGACGCTGAAGATTGACTCCGACCGTGCCGCGCTGAGCGGTCTAACCAACCAGGATATTGCCACAACTGTTGGCACAGGCCTGTCGGGCCTTTTGATCAGCCAGCTTCGCGAACGCGACAAACTCATTGGCATTGCGCTGAGGCTGCGCCCTTCAGAGCGGAGTGAGCTGGATGATCTGTTCAGCCTAGATGTGGCTAACGCCTCCACCGGAGTTCGAGTTCCACTGAGCCAAATCGCGTCATTTCAACGCCAAATGATCACTCCCAAGATTCGCCGGCGGGATCATGAGCGCTGCATCACCGTCCGCTGTGACACCGTCAACGGCGTCCTGCCAAGCGAAGTCGTCAAACAGCTTCAGGATGTACTGCCGGTTCAATCATCCTCAACGACCGGCAGCGCCGCCAGTGCAATCTCTTTCCCCTCAGGCTATCGATGGGAATTTGGCGGCGAAAAATTCGAGCAGGAAAAGGGATTTCATTCTCTCGCTATCGCGCTGATCGTTTCGTTCGCGGCGATCTACCTGGCGCTGGTGGTCCAGTTCAATTCGGTCACCCAGCCGCTCCTCGTCTATGCCGCCGTGCCTTTTGGTGTTGTCGGCGGGTTGATTGGGCTGGCGATCATGGGCTCATCCTTCGGCTTCATGGCGTTCCTCGGCATCGCGTCCCTGGCGGGATTGATCATCTCGCACGTCATCGTGCTCTTCGACTTCATCGACGAAAAACGTCGCGAAGGCGAACCGCTCCGAAACGCGGTCGTCGATGCGGGCCTTGCAAGGTTGCGGCCGGTCCTCACCACCGTGCTGGCGACCGTTGGGGGTCTGATTCCACTGGCATTGGAAGGCGGACCATTGTGGGAGCCGATGTGCTACGTCCAGATTGCCGGAATGCTCGTCGCCACGCTGGTAACACTCGTGATCGTGCCAGTGCTGTACGTGATCTTCGTCGAGGACCTGCATCTGGTGAGGTGGCAGCGGGAATCGACTGACCACGATGTGCGCGCCGAGCCCGTCGTGTTGTCCGGCATGGCCGCTGAACTCGTGCATCAATGATTACCGCGCAGAGCCACATGAAATGCCATGATCAACGACTTTGGAAGGAGTACGCAAGATGATTGATACAGCGCTCATCACCGCCACGGCTGCCGCAGTCGGCTCAGTGCTGGGCGCTGCTGCGTCAATCGTCACGACCTGGATCACCCAGCGCACTCAGAGCGCCCGCGCGCATTTGGAATGGAAGCTGCGCGAGCGCGAGTCCCTGTACAAGGAATTCGTCGCGGAGGCATCCCGCCTGGCGATTGACGCACTTATGCATTCTATGGAACGCCCGGAGCAAATCATGGCTCTGTATGGGATTTTGAGTCGAATCCGGCTCATGTCTGATGAAGAGGTTGTGCTTCAGGGTGAAGCATGTTGCCGTCGCATCATCCAGTTGTATGAACGGCCCAACTTGACGACGGATCAGTTTCGCGCGGTTGTCGTTAATAACGGAATCGATGAACTCGACCCGCTCAAGGCCTTCAGTAACGCTTGCCGCAACGAGCTACTGGCGGGTCAAGGCGCTTATTAAACGCGGGAGGACCTATGAATGGGACCGGATATGAACGTCACAAATACAATCGGCGGGACGAGTGCGTCGTCCGCGTTGCCCTTAGGAACGACTGGGCCAACGTGAAGCGGCTGTTATCCGAAGGCATTCTTCCCGGCGATGCGGCTGCCGATGCCCCAAATTGGTCGGATTTCGATTCCCGCCTTTCGGCGCCAAAGCGTGGGTTGTGCTGGGTGGCGGAAGTCTCAGGGGTGATCGTTGGAACAATCGCGCTCTCGGAAGTGATTTCCGATATCGCGCACGTTCGATGGATTCGCGAGGCAAAGCCCTGGCAGGCGGACCACATCGTGGCCCGTTCGTTGTTGAAGACAGCGTTGGAACACGCACGGCAGATCGGCTTTCTGAAGTTGATCTTCCACGTGCCGCCCCAAATCGAATTGCAAGTCACGTCGTTCCTTCACGGCCTGGGATTCGAATTCGCCGGGCACCGGCTGCACGGCAGTCGCGACGCGCTGCAGTTTTATTTGGACATTTACCAGCGGCGCGACCGGGAAGAGGCTGTGCCTTCATACAAGCAGTGAAAGGACTGCCAGCCATGAGTAGCCAGATCGAAAAAAGTTTGCTGGACATCGACTTTGCGACCCTCACGCGAGGCCCCTTCACACCATCGCCGGCCGCTTGGGAAGACCAGGTGCTCTACTTCCTGATGCTGGACCGATTCTCAGACGGAAATGAGAATGGCGGCTACGGTGATATCACGGGGCGGCCGATCAAAACGGGAACCACGCCTCTGCACCGCGCCCAATGCGACAAACCAATCGATTATGATACGTGGTTCCGCGCCGGCGGCGGTTGGCAAGGCGGAACGATCAAGGGACTCGCTGCCAAGCTGGGCTATCTCCGCCGTCTCGGAATTACTGCACTTTGGATTAGCCCGCCATTCCGGCAGGTGGCGTTTGAGCCGAGCTACCATGGCTACGGCGTGCAGAACTTCCTGGATATCGATCCACACTTTGGCGCGCGAGAAGAATTCCGCGACTTTGTCCGTGCGGCTCACGAGCAGGGCATATACGTTATCCTTGACATCATCGCGCATCACACCGGTAACGTCTTTACCTACAACGCCGACCGCTATCCCGCCCATGATGCCAGTGGTCGATGGTTCAACGACCCGCGGTGGGACGGTGGGGCTTACGCAGTCGCCGGTTTCAACAATTGCGACGGTCGGCCGACGCTCCCGTTCGCAAACTCCGACGAGATGTGCTCGGCGGATGCCGCTCGATTGGAAGCATCCTGGCCTGACGGCGCCATTTGGCCGCGCGAGTTTCAACGCGGCGATATGTTCGTCCGCAAGGGCCGCATCAACAATTGGGGTCACTACCCGGAGTATGCCGAAGGCGACATGGCCGACGGACTCAAGACGCTGGACGTGCGTGTCCGCTGGGCCGGTCAGTACCGCCGGCCCTCACCGGCGATGGCGTTGCTGTGCCTGGCATACAGCTTTTGGATCGCATACGCCGACCTCGATGGTTTCCGAATCGATGCCGCCAAGCACATGGACGCCGACGCTCTTCGCTCGTTCTGCGATTGGATTCGAGAATTCGCGCAGAGCATCGGGAAAGAGCGATTTCTTCTGGTCGGTGAAGTGCCCGGCAGCCTTGAACACGCCAGGCTGGTGGTGGAGAGCACCGGTTTGGATGCCGCCCTCGGAATAGAAGATATCCCCGGGAAGCTCGAACGGATGGCGACGGGTGACGCCGACCCCATCGATTATTTCTCCCTCTTCCGCAACTGGCAGTTGGATGAGCCTGACGGCAGTAAGCACCGCTGGTATCGCGACCAAATCGTCACGCTGGTAGATGACCACGACCAGGTGCGTAAATGGACGGCCAAGCGCCGGTTTTGCGGCGACAGCCAATACCGCGACCTGGCGTTCAACGTCATGGCGGTGCAACTGACCACCGCCGGCATCCCATGCCTCTATTACGGCAGCGAGCAGGGCTTCGACAGCGGAGGGCGCACCAGCGGCTGTGACGTCGTCCTTCGCGAGAACATGTTCGGCGGACGGTTCGGCGGCCTAGGCACCCAGGGCCGACATTTCTTCAACGAAGAGTCGCATCTGTACCGCGCTCTCGCCTCCCTCACCGAACTGCGCAAGAAACTGCCCACGCTTCGCCGCGGGTCACAGGTGCTGCACCGCATCTCCGGCGATGGCGTGAACTTCGGCCATCCGCACCGCATCGGTTGCGAGCGAATGCGCTCACTCGTGTGCTGGTCGCGGCTGTTCCTGGACCAAGAAACGCTGGTCGTCTTCAACACCGATGAGTCGAACTCACAAACGGCATGGTCCACCGTCGCGCCGATGTTGAGGGTCGACGGCGATCAATTCCGCCTGATCTTCTGGCACGCGCACAAGCCGGCGGCGCCGCCCACAACGATTTTGACCGTTGAGCAACGCTCCGGTTTGCCGACCGTGCGAATCCAGCTTCCGCCCGCCGGCTTTGCCGTTTACCACGCATCGCCTTCTCTGCATCGCCTCGGGCCCCACCCGCCGGAGGATCTCAAGCCCTGGTCGCAGACTGCGTGGCATGGAGAAATCCGGCATGCATGAGAAAGAACCCCTATGAAAATGCTCATCTTTAATGCCGGATCCAGTAGCCTCAAGTTCAGCCTCCTCGAGGCAGAACAAGAGCGCACGCTCGCTGAGGGCACCGTGGATTGGATCGCCGCACCGGCGCGCTTGAGCATTCGCCGCGGCGAAAATATGGCGGCGCGGGGAGGGTTGACAGTCACGACGCACGTCGATGCCGTTTCGCACGTTCTAGAGGAACTGCACGCTGAACTGGCTGACGTCAATGCCGTCGGCCATCGCGTCGTACATGGCGGCGATCGGTACGTTGCGGGTGTTCGCGTAACGAACCAGGTGCTGGACGAGATTGAATCGCTTGCAGAGTTGGCACCGCTGCACAACACGGTGGCGGGACAGGTGATCGAGGCAACTCAGGCGGCGCTGCCGCGCGTGCCGCAGTTCGCCGCATTCGATACAGCGTTTCACGCGACGCTCCCGCCGGCGGCACGGACCTATGCAGTGCCGTACGCGTGGACAACGGATTGGCGGCTGCGGCGGTACGGCTTCCACGGCTTGAGCCACTCGTATTGCGCCGCCCGAGCATCCGAAATGCTCGGCCGCCGTGACTTGCGGTTGGTCATCGCCCACCTCGGCAACGGCGCTTCCACTTCCGCCGTGCGCGACGGCGTCTGCGTCGACACCTCAATGGGATTCACGCCGATGGACGGCCTGATGATGGGCACGCGCAGCGGCGCGGTGGACCCGGGAATATTGATCTACCTGCAACGGCACAAAGGAATCGATGCCGACAGGCTCGATCATGCGCTGAACCACGAGTCTGGTTTGCTCGGCGTGTCCGGGGTGGCATCGGACATGCGCGCGGTGCTCGCCGCGGCGGCCGAAGGCAACACGCGGGCCACGCTGGCAATCGACGTTTACATGCACCGGCTTTGCCAGACGATCGGCGCGATGGCCGCAACTCTTGGCGAAGTCGATGCACTAGTGTTCACCGCCGGCGTAGGGGAAAACTCGGCGGAGATTCGCCGACGCGCCTGCAGTCAACTCGGCTTTCTCGGGCTCGCGCTCGACGCTGCCGCCAATCGGCGTTGCACGCCAGACGTCGACATCGCGATGCCACGGTGCAAGGCTCGAATACTGGTGATCGGTACACGCGAAGATTTGGCCATTCTGCGAGAAATCAAACGTCTCATGAAATCAAACTAGAAAGAAGGAGAACTCCTATGACAACGCAGACACAATCAGCATCGTTAGCGATCGCAACGGGCGACGGCAGCGTGGAACCCCTCACGGCAGAAGAGACGCGAAAACTCCACGCCTACTGGTGCGCCTGCAACTACCTCGCTGCAGGCATGATTTACCTTCGCGAAAACCCGCTCCTGCGCCAGCCCCTGAAAGTCGAGCACATCAAGAAGCGCCTGCTCGGACATTGGGGTACCAGTCCGGGACTAAGCTTCATCTATGTGCATCTGAACCGGCTGATCAACAAGTACGGTCTCGACGCGATCTTCATGG
>CAZCKE010000084.1:7489-11712 GCA_964499005.1 uncultured Tepidisphaeraceae bacterium | reverse complement strand
CCGATCGCGCCGGAAACATCAATCAGATGATTTTATTTCAAACTGACCCACCACCGGTTTTCGGCAGGGGGAGGGCCTGTTGACGGGATTCGCCGACCCGATTCCACTTCTGAACAGTTACGGTCGTTTTCCTGGTCCCTTTTTCTGGACCGCCGCTTTTGCCTTCTGACGTACGGCGGCTTCCTGAGCACGAAGTTTCGCAATGCGCTGGATTAACTTGACGGGCACTGGCTCGGAAAGCGGAAAGCGAATGGTGCCCTTACTCATCTCACATGGCACACCCTCCTCTTTCAATACTGCGGCAATGTGCTCCCCGGCTGGATAGAGCGAGTAATGCTCTTTCCATCCCGCAAAATAGAGCACGACGCGATCATGCAGCTTGTACGCGGGAATCTTGTACGAGATTATTTCCTCCGCTTTCGGCAGAGCCTTGCGAATCGCGCCGCGCACGCGCTCCAGAGCGCCTCGAACTCCCTCGGGCTGTGAGTCGATGTATTGGTCCACGGATTTGAAGTTCGTCTTGGCCATTGTCATGCGTGCGGCATGGGTTCCAGTCTTTTACCCAACATTCAGCATTTCGTTTGATGCCGTCTCGGATTCCGGACATCTTCCTGGCATCGCCCACACGTCATACTCACACTTGGGACAAAGGCCCGCCGCTTCACTTGTGGTCATTTTACTATCTCTATTTGTTTGCAATACCTCTTGTCCCAGCACCACTGCCTCGTATTCTTCCCTCATGCCACCTAATCTCCGCTGGGGCATCCTCGGCACCGGCAACATCGCCCGCCAATTCGCCGCCGGCCTTGCCACCGCGCGCCGCTCCATCGCCGCCGCTGTCGGCTCCCGTACTCAAGCTTCCGCCCAGCAATTTGCCCAGACTTTCAAAATCGAAAGGATTCACTCCACCTACGAATCCCTGCTCGCCGACCCCAAAGTCGACGCCATCTACAACTCTCTCCCCAATTCCCTTCACTGCGAATGGACCCTCGCCGCCTTGCGCGCCGGCAAGCACGTCCTGTGCGAAAAACCCCTGGCCATGAATGCCGATCAGGCCGCGCAAATGTGCGATGCTGCCCGAGGCTCCGACCGCGTTCTGATGGAAGCCTTCATGTACCGCTGCCACCCGCTCACCGCCGCGGTGATGCAATCCGTCAAAGGCGGCGCCATCGGCCAGTTGCGCATGATCCGCTCCAGCTTCTGCTACCACACCCGCAAGGTCGAGGAAAACGTTCGATTTGAGCGGGGCCTGGGCGGCGGCGCGTTGATGGACATAGGCTGCTACTGCATCAACTTCGCGCGCCATTTCGCCGCCGCGCCAGTCGTCTCCGTTCACGCCGCCGCCAAGATGCACCCTGCCGGCGTCGACGAGCTGACCGGCGGAACCCTCGCCTTCAAGAACAGCATCGTCTCGACGTTCATCTGCGGCATGAACGTCCAGGCCGACAACACCGCCTATCTTTGCGGCTCCGAAGGTTTCATCGAAATCCCCATCCCCTGGAAACCGCCTGCTCAAGGGGCGCAATTCATCATCACCCGCGGCACCCCGCCCCGCATGGACAAAACCCCGATTGTGCCCGGCCCCCCGCCGCGCGACGTGCGAAGCGTCAATGCCGGCGGCGAGCTTTATGCCATCGAAGCCGATCATTTCGCCGCCGTCGTCGCCGGTGAAATTCCACCCGCCGTCACCCACGAGGATTCCATCGGTAACATGCAAACCCTTGACGAAATTCGCCGCCAGATCGGTCTTCACTGGTGAAACCCATGAAAATCATCCCCCAATCCGGCGGCATCGCCGCCACCAATTGCTACCTCATCACCGACGAATCCACCGGCAAAGCGGTCCTGATCGACGCCCCTGATCACACCACGCTCGGCCTCCTCCAGGAAGCCAAGCGTCAAAACTGGGACGTCGTCGCCCTCTGGCTCACTCACGGGCATTTCGATCACTTGGCTGATCACGCCGTCGTCACCTCGCAATTTCCCCAAGCCAAAGTCCTCATCCATCGCGCCGATGAGCCCAAGCTCCTCCAGCCCAAGAGCCAATACTTTCAATTGCCCTTTGAGATTCCCCCGGGAAAGCCGGATGGACACCTGGAAGACAACCAGATCCTTCACGTTGGCTCGATTTCCGCGCGCGTAATGTACACGCCGGGCCACTCCCCCGGCCACGTCGTCTTTTATTTCCCCGATCATGGCGTACTCATGGGCGGCGACTTGATCTTCAAGAACAGCATCGGCCGCGGCGATTTCCCCGACTCCAACCCCGAAGACCTCTACGCATCGATCCGCAAGGTGATGCAGCTTCCTCCCGCAACGCGCGTGCTGAGCGGACACGGGCCCGCCACGACGCTCGGTGACGAAGCGCGGAACAACCCCTACATCCTTGAAGCAATGGAGAACGACGATCCGGTTCGCTGACGCGATGGATGGATTGTTCATCGCGACGGTCGGGGCGTTTGGGCTTATTGCGCCGAAGCGGTCGGTCCACCCGGCTGTTGTGCTCCGCCGCCGCCACCACGACCGGCACGCAGCGTGATTCTCACGTCGATCGCCGCGCCGCCGTTCTGGGTGGGATCGAGCATAGCACGTCCGCGCCCGGTGCCGATGCCGCGCATCGTCGCTGTAACCGTGTAACTTCCCGCCGGGATGTTATCGAACTTCACGACGCCGTTCGCATCCGTGGTTCCCGTCGCTATGGCGGGCGCCGCTCCGCGCTGCCGCCGCCCGCCAGGGGCCGGATTCGCCGGGGCCGGAGCCGGTGCGGGATTAGTATTGTCCGGAGCCTGCGCGCCTGGAGCATCCGCCTGATTCTGCGCGCCGCCTCCGCCGGGAGCACCTCCGCCCGGAGCGCCTCCACCCGCAGCGCCTCCGCCGCGGCCTCCACGCGCTCGCCCCATCGTTACCCGAACCATCGCGCCGGCGACCGGCTTGTTGTTCGCGTCTACCACCGTCACCGAGATGGTCCCCGTCGGCTTAGTTGACGGCTGAGTCGCCGGATCATCCGCTCGCGCCGGCCGACTAAACATCAACCCCAACGTCAAAACCAATGCCGATAGAGGTATCGCATGAATTCGTTTGAACATGTAGCTTCCCTTTTCTGCCGGCCAGTGAAGGTGGGCGTTATCAGGCGGCCCTATGCACCCCGCGCCAGCTACCACTTTGTACAGCCAATACAACAAAAAGTTGGCGGATGTACCAGCTTAATCTTTTATAAACATCCATGCCGGGCGCTTCGTAGGCTGCTGATGACCGCCGGTCAATTTAGCGGCTCGCGTCCAGGGCCGCCCATAGGTCTCGCAAATCCAAAGAGATACGCACCGTGGCGCTCCCATCCGGCTTGTAATTGACTCGGTAAAGATGCGAGCTGCGAGCAATCGCCCGATCCAGCGCCGAGGACATCCGGGCATCGGAATCGGCCAAGTCCTTCAGCGTTTTGCCGTTGTTTAGCGGAAGCTTGTTTGCTTGTTCGTGCAAGGCTTTCATCGCCTCATTTTCCGCCGCGTGAGCCGCCGCTAGCGCCGTCACCCCCGACCCTTGCCCCGCCGCATCAAGTTGCCTATCTACCCACTCTGGCGGTTGATCCGGCAGCGTCACCGCCGCCACCACGATCGCCGCCGCGTCGCTGTTTAGCTTGGCATGCCCCAGTGGTGTCGCCATCTGATGGCCAACCCGTTCCGCGATCGCCGACCATGTTTTTTCGTCCACCGTGGAAATCTGCGTCTGGCCCACTAACAGCGCCTGGAGTTTGGCGCACAACTCCCCCGCCGAGACCGACAACGTGACCTCGACCACGCGATCCGTCCGAAAATTCACCAGCGTCACCGGCCGCTCTCCCAGCCATTGCGATAGCGGCTGCGCGACCGTCCCGATCGCCAGTGCATCGCTGATCCGCTTACCCCCTCCCAGCGGAACCGTCGCGATGCTGTCCAGAACGTGCGCCACCGCATCCTGTTTGGCTGCATCGACTACATTGCGAACGTCCTTGTCGCCAACCCCCTTCCATTCCGCCGACGAGGCAGGCGGACGAATGTCATCCAACCGGGCCGTGCTGGTTCCCGTCGCCGAGAAAACGCGGTCGTTCCAGCCCCACAGCGCGCGGCTTACCTGATCCGCGGTCAACGGGCTGATCTTCGGATTGTCTGCCGCGATTTTCGCCAACTCGACGGCAATCCTCCGCCCAGCCCTCACCACCCCAACCTCGCCGGTTCGAACCTCGTACC
>CAZCKE010000084.1:0-7479 GCA_964499005.1 uncultured Tepidisphaeraceae bacterium | reverse complement strand
TGCGTTGCTTGCCGCAGCACCTCCGTCAGGCGCTCCCAGGAGTTGGTCTTAGCCACCAAATCCGCCACCGTGATGCTTGGCGTAATCGCCTCCGCCCGGATATCCATCTGGAGATTATTCAGCGCGCTCAGGGTTGCCGCTTCGACTTGCGGATCATTGGCCTGATCCGCCGCACGACCGGCGGTCACGCATACGAGAACCAAAATGGAACAAAATAACCACCGCATCAACGACCAGTCTCCCATCGAAAGCTTAGAAATTCGAGCAAATCTTCGAATCCGCACCGTGATTTAGACATCGGCCATGAAGTGACGTTAGGGCGACGGGCTCCCTCAAAGGCCCGATAAATGGGGCAAACCTTGAGCCGTGCGCCTCTTCCGTCATCCATGAAAAGCAAGAATCTTGACCTCAACCCGAATCCCCCGCCTCCGCCCGCTTTCGCAGCGCTTCATTCATCGCCACAAAACCGTTCCGCGTCCGCTCCAGCGTTACGCCGCGCATCACCATTGGCACCAGCAATCCGGAAAACCGCTCGCTATGAACAAAACGTGTCCGCGAATCCGCGATCTCCTCCAGCACAAACGAATGTTCCCCAGCAAACAGACCCCGTACGCCCAAACTCCCCCGCCAACGAAATTCGCGCGGTGGATCGGCTGCCAGCACCATCGGTTTAAATCCCATCGGCTTTCCACCTGGCGGATGAATTCGCACCTCAAGCCGATGGCCCACAAAAAGACCCCCGATGATCGAGCGAATGAACGGGTTCCATTGCGCATAAGCCTCGAAATCATTCAATATCTCCCAGACTCGCGGCGGCGGCGCATCGATCACGATTTCGGTGTTGATTTCACGCATGACGATTAAACTTATTTATTGCCGCGGATCATCGGCCAGCAGCGCCCGTTACTCATGATCGCGCCCAATTCGGCCAATTTTGGCCCGTTCCAACCGCTGGCGTATACTCCAAATCCGCTTGTCCACCAATGCTCCCACCAGCGAATACCAGCCCACATCGCGGCGGCCCATCGCCAACATCTTTCGATGGACCGCCGGCCCAGCCGTGCGATTTTGCGCCAAGGCCAATATCCATCCCGACGTCATATCCTACGCATCGATCGTCGTTTCCGCCGGGGCGGGAATTTGCTTCTGGCAATCCGGCCGTCACCCCTGGCTGCTGATCCCCGGACCGCTGCTCTGCTATTTGCGCCTGTGGCTCAACATGCTTGATGGCATGGTCGCCATCGCTACCAACAAGGCGAGCTGGCGCGGCGAAATCCTCAACGATCTCCCCGACCGCCTCTCCGACGTGCTGATTTTCGCCGGCGTCGCCCATAGCGGCTTGTGCTCGCTCGACAGCGGCTACTGGGCCGCCATCATGGCACTGCTGACCGCCTACGTTGGCATGTTCGGCCAAGCCGTCGGCGTTAAACGCCAATACGGCGGCGTCATGTCCAAGCCCTGGCGCATGGTCGCCCTGCACGCCGGAAGCTGGCTCGCCCTCTACCTGACCTGGTTCCGCAGCGCCCAAATCCTCTGGCATTCACAGACCATCCTCGACTGGACCTGCCTGATCATCATCGTCGGATGCGCCCAAACCATCGCCGTTCGCCTCCAGCGCATCTTCGAGGGTCTTCGCAATAAAAAATAGTGGACGCGGGAAATAAGTTAGTGTATACTATCTTATATTCATTTGATCGGAGCGCGCCATGAACAGCACCGAACACCGATTCAAATCCTGGGACGGGGTTGAGCTTTTCTACCGGGCCTGGATTCCGTCAACCCCTGCCCGCAACGCCTTGCTCCTCTTCCATCGCGGCCACGAGCACTCCGCCCGCTGGCAGCAAACCGTCGACGATCTCAAGCTCGATGACGTCGCCGTCTTTGCCTGGGACCAGCGCGGCCACGGCAACTCCCCCGGCGAGCGCGGCTCGGCCGAAAACCTCGCTGCCATTGTCAAGGACGCCGACGCCTTCGCTCGCCACGTCTGCCGCGAGCACAACTTGCCGTCGGAGACGGTGCCCGCCAGGGCCAACGGCGTCGGGCCGGGGATGGCCGCCGCCTGGGTTCACGATTTTGCCCCGCCCATCCGCGCCTTGGTCCTGGGCGTCCCGGCATTTCGAGTGAAACTCTACGTCCCCCTGGCCGTCCCGCTGCTGCGAATCAAGCAAAAGCTCTTGGGCCCCGGGTACGTCAAAAGCTATGTCAAGGCCAGCATGCTCACGAGTGATCCGCGGGAGATCGCCGCCTATCAGGCCGATCCGATGATCTTCCGCCAGATCGCCGTCAACATTCTGCTGGATCTGCACGACACCTCGACCCGCCTGCTGGATGACGCCGGCGCCATCACTGCTCCGATACTCATGCTCGCCGCCGGATGCGACTGGGTCGTCAAGTTTTCCGCCCAGGAAAAATTTTTCCGGCGACTGGGGTCTTCCATCAAGCAACTGGAAGTCTTCCCGGATTTCCACCACGCCCTCTTCCACGAAAAAGGGCGCGGAGCAATGCTCGAAAAAATCCGCGCCTTTCTCGTCTCACGCTTCGCCGAGCCTGCGAAATCCGACGACCTCCTCGCCGCCGACCAAGGGGGCTACACCCGCACCGAATACGACCTGCTCCGTACTCCTAGCAACCTCCGCTGGAAAATCACCCGCAAAATGACCGACACCGCCGGCCAACTCAGCGACGGCATCCGCCTGGGATGTAAATCCGGATTCGATTCCGGCGTCATGCTAGACTACGTCTACAAAAATCGCCCGCGCGGAAAAATCCTCATCGGCCGGATCATCGACTACTTCTACCTCAACAGCATCGGCTGGCGCGGCATCCGCGTCCGCCGTCAGAATCTTCAAAACGTCCTCCGCAACTGCATCGCCCAAACCCACCAATCCGGCAAACCCGTGCATATCCTCGACATCGCCTCGGGTCCCGGCCGATACGTTCTGGAAACGATCAAGTCGATGCCAGAAATTCCGGCCAGCGCCCACCTTCGCGATTACAAGCAGGAAAATCTCGACGCCGCCAAACAACTCGCTCAGAGTCTGGACCTTTCCCAAGTCTCCATCGAGCGCGGCGACGCCTTCGACCGCGCCTCTCTGGCCGCGATCTCCCCGCGCCCCACCATCGGCATCGTCTCGGGCCTTTACGAATTGTTCCCCTCCAACGAACCGATCATCCGCTCGCTGGCGAGCCTGGCCGACGCCTTGGAGCCGGAAAGCCACTTGATCTACACCAACCAACCTTGGCACCCCCAGATGGAATTCATCGCCCGCGCCCTAACCAATCGTGAAGGCCAGCCCTGGATCATGCGCCGCCGCACGCAGGCGGAAATGGATCAGCTTGTCGCCGCCGCTGGCTTCGAAAAAATCTCCCAGGAAATCGATCCCTGGGGCGTCTTCACCATTTGCGTCGCGCGGCGCAAATCCGCATGAAATTTAAAGCCCTCAAAGCTTCGATTTTCCTCTCGGTCCTGTTCCTCGTCGTGTATGGGGGATGCAACTATCTCACGTCTCTCCGTCACGATGTCGGCGCCTTTTATTTCGCCTGGGAACGCTACATCCCATTTATCCCGCTTTTCATCGTTCCTTACATGTCGATCGATCTCTTCTTCGTCGCCGCGCCGTTTCTGTGCGCAAATGAGCGCGAGCTTCGCACCTTCAGTCGCCGGATCGTCATGGCGATTCTGGTCGCCGGAGCGTGCTTTCTGCTCTTTCCACTTCACTTCGCCTTTGAGCGGCCGCATGTCGAGGGAATTCTCGGTGTCGTCTTTAACCATTTCCGCAATATGGATCAGCCGTTCAATGAATTCCCCTCTCTCCATATCGCCTTGCGCACGATCCTGGCCGTGTTGTACGCTCGCAAAACGCGAGGACTATTGAATTACGCCGTCCGCATCTGGTTCAGCCTGATCGGCTTCTCCACCCTCTTCACCTATCAGCACCACGTCATCGACGTGATCGGCGGCTTCGCTCTGGCCTCGCTTTGCATTCACCTGATCCAGGATGAGCCCCTCGCCCAGCCGACGCTATCCAACCCGCGCGTCGGCCTCTATTTCCTTGGCGGATCCGCCATTCTCTTTCTGATCTCATTCACATTTCGCCCCGCCTCGCTCCTCTTCATCTGGCCCGCCATTTCCATGGCGCTGATCTCCTCTGCCTATTTCGGTGTTGGCCCCGGCATCTTCCGTAAACGCGACGGCGAATTGCCCCTTCTCACTCACCTCCTCTTCTGGCCTGTATTACTCGGCCAATATCTCTCCTGGAAACATTACGCCCGTCAGGGCGACGCCTGGAATGCAATTCACCCCAACCTCTGGATCGGCCGCCGTCTTGCCGGTGCCGAAGCGCGGCACGCCGTCGAGCAAGGCGTTACTGCCGTCCTCGATCTCGCCGGTGAATCGACTGAATCGCCTGCATTTCTCTCCATCGCCTACCGCCAGCTTTCCATCATGGACCTGACCGCCCCCACCCTCGACCAGCTCGACAATGGGGTCGAATTCATCCGAGCTCGCGCCTCCGGCGGCATCGTCTACATCCACTGCAAAGCCGGTTACTCCCGCACCGCCGCTTTTGCCGGCGCTTACCTGATGGCCGCGGGACATGCCCCCAACGCTGAGGCGGCGGTCCAAATGCTCCGCAGCGCCCGGCCCCACATCATCATCCGCCCCGAAATCATCAATGCCCTTCACGACTATCAGTCGCGGCTGATTTCGACGGCGTTGCCGACGCCATGATTTACATGACACGGATCATCAGCCCATTCCCCGCCAGCTCGGTCAAGCCATCCAGGGCATCGAGGGAGGCGGATTGAATCGGCGGAAGATTGCGGACCTCCCAAAGCGACTGGCTATGGTCCCAGGCGGCCTGCCGGGCGTTGGCGACGCTCCAGTTGGCGATCAGATCTTCCAGCGGCTGAAACGAGCCGCCATTGGCCAGTGGAGTTCCCGCCAACAGCGTCGCGCGAGTCTGCGTTTCCACCTGCTGGAGCAATTGATTCACTCGTCCAAAATCGGCGAAGCGAGGACTGGACGAATTAGGGGCCGCCCCATCGGCCTGATACAGCGCCAGCAACGCGACGACCAGGTCGCGATTGATATGTGCGTTCATTCCGGCAAGAGCGAACTGAATTCGCGCCCGCCCCGGCGCCGTGCGATTGTCCATCAGCGGCCGCCAGGCGCGCGGAATAGGATTTTGCCCGGTCGCGGCGGCAACAGCCGTGAAATAGAGATTGGCGAAAACAATATCCAACCGATTCGTCCATGTCGGATCGGCAAAGAACAGGGCGCCTGATGCGAGTTGATTCTCCACCTCCTGCGTTACCGCCAGATACAAGTAGTTAAACCACTTCAGCCCATCCGAATCTGGCAGAGCCGCCTGAATATCCTGCATGTTCTGAATGACGTCGGCGACGGTGGTCGCGGGTGCGGGAATCAGGGGATTTGGCATGGGCGCTCCGGATGATGTGCCCCAGTTTCATTTTCCTATTTTCCAGGCTCAGGAATTCTGATCATCGACAATAGTATCAATTTCGCCACTTCTGTGGTATATTCTTGTGATGGATCGACAGGGATCCCTCAGAGCGTGCGCTTAATTTACGCTAATATCATATGGAATTCCCAAAGATCAGGTTCGTTTTTTAATTGTGGGAATATTCCCGCTAACCTGGGGTTCTGTTGTTGACGTTGCTTTCTTCTTGTCGGGTTGTTTTGAAGGGAGTATGCAAATGATCAGCAAATGGAAAATCGCTATCGCCGTTTTCTTCGTCTCGACCGTCGCATGGGCCGCTGCCGCTTCCGCGTCGCCCAATCTCCTGGTCAATGGCAACTTTGACGGTGGAACAAAGGTCGATTCGACCACGAACGATCTGCTGCCCTCCGGCTGGTCTCTGGGCCCTCCCAGCCCGGCAACTCTCAGCAAGGTCAATGTGGATACCGCCATTGATGTATCCACCGACCTAGGCCCCGAAAGCGGGACGCAGTACGTCCGGTTCCAGTCCCCGGCCAACAACGGCACACGCGACTGTCTCTGGCAGGACATCCCCACTGTCGCCGGCCAGCAATACACGATCTCTTTTTGGGTTGCACTTACTTCGACGAGCGTCGGCAACACCTCCGGCCTGGACCCGATCTGGGACGAAAATACAGCCAACGCCACCAATCTAGGCACCAGCGCGTTCTATTTCTCTCCCAGCAACACCGCTCCCGTGCCGTACCAGTTGTTTTCCTTTACCGATACCGCTTCGACCAACCTGACTCGCCTTGATTTTCATTCCATCGACCAGAACGGATCCCTCTTGCTCGACAACGTCAGCGTGACCTCCGTTCCCGAACCGGCGTCGCTGGGCGTACTCGGTTTAGGCTTTCTGGCGCTGACTTTCCGCCGCCGAAAGGCTTGAAGCGGCGGCTTTCTCCAGCTTTGTGATTTTGCATGTCTCCAGGTCGCTAGAAGCTGAGGTTTTCAGCCGATCATCCAGCTTCATCAACTGGACCCCTCGCCAAAATCCAAACGCCACGTGCTTTTGATGGGCTTTGCCATACAAGACTTACTTGTCGGGCAAAATCCTCGACTCCAGACGGGCAATCCGCCCATCGCGCCTCGGTGATCGTTTTGCCGTATGATGCATCCGCTTACCCGAACGGCAATTCTCCATTTGGAGCTCCCCCATATGTCCCAACATCAATCTCTTCGGCTCGGCGTGATTCCAATGATTGTCGCTTGCCTGCTATTTTGCGGCCGGGCTCGCTCGCAAACCGCAACGGCGACAACACAGCCGACGTGGGTTCCCGCCGAGGTCATCGATCGCCCGGTCGTTTTTCTCTGGCCCAACGGCGCTCCAGGATCCGAAGGTCAAACCGGCCAGGAACGAACCCGCCTCAGTTCGCCCGTCAATGGCGAGCATGTGATCTCCGGCGTCCACAATCCGTCACTGACGATTTACCTTCCCGACAAGGACAAGGCTACCGGCGCCGCCATTGTGATTGCGCCGGGCGGCGGCCACAGCGAGCTCTGGGTCGATCACGAAGGCTACAATGTTGCCCAGTGGTTTTGCGATCGTGGAATCGCCGCGTTCATCTTGAAATACCGCCTGGCCAAGGACAGAATCAACCCGCCGGCAACCACCCAGCCTTACAAGGTCGCGGTGCACTCACTGGCCGATGCCCAGCGGGCCATTCGGCTCATTCGCAGCCGCGCCGGAGAATGGTCCATTAATCCCGCCCACGTCGGCATCATCGGATTCTCCGCCGGCGGTGAAGTCGCCGCGCTGGCGGCCATGCATTACGACGACGGCGACTCCAACGCACCCGATCGCGTGGACCGCCTCGGCTGCAAACCCAACTTTCAAGGCCTGATTTATCCCGGCAACGCCCGAGGCATCCTCCCCACCAAGGATTCTCCCCCGGCATTCCTCGCCTGCGGCGACAACGATCGCACCGACATCTCCCAGGGGCTGGCCAACGTCTATTTCCTTTTCAGGCGCGCCGGC
>CAZCKE010000083.1:0-11722 GCA_964499005.1 uncultured Tepidisphaeraceae bacterium | reverse complement strand
TAGCAGGCCCGTCGTGCTCATCTTCTGGCAAGCCTACAATGACAACCGCGCCCAGGAAATGCAGGAATTCTCCGCCTTCGCCCAGCGATGGGCCCAGGACGAGCGCGTCGCAATCCTCGGCGTCTTCGTTGCCGCTCAACTCGGCGACGCGAAAAAGCTGATCCAAAAATACAACCTGAATTTTCCCCAGACCGACCAGGGCCAAACACTGATGGGCCTCTACGACAGCTCCTGCCCTGAGGCCGTCCTCATCGGCATCGACGGAAAGGTGATCGAAAAACACCTCAACGGAGAATTACTCCAGGACTACCTGATCCGGGAAGTGGCCAAGGAGAAGTAGCGCATCAAATCACTTTCAAATTGCCGCTCAATTCCCCTCCGCGTTCTCTGCACCCTCCGCGGTAAAAATCTATCTTCCGCCCGCAAAGACATCTTCCCCCACCCCCAGCGCATTAAACATCGCCCGCGCCTTCACCAGCGTCTCCTCATACTCTGCCGCCGGCTTCGAATCCGCGACGATTCCCCCTCCCACGGGGATATGCGCCAACCCATCCTTGATGATCAGCGTCCGGATCGCGACGTTGAATTCCATATTCCCCTTCGCATCCAGCCACCCGATCGCCCCGCAATACGCCCCGCGCTGCACGCCTTCCAGCTCCTCGATGATCTCCATCGCGCGAATCTTGGGCGCTCCCGTGACGCTCCCTCCGGGAAACGTCGCGCGCAAAAGCTCCACCAGCGAAATCTCATCCCGCAAAATCCCCTCGATCGTCGCCACCCCATGAAGCACCGTCGGATGCGCCTCGATCGTCCGCGGCTCCGTCACCTTCACCGTCCCGATCTTGCAAATGCGCCCCAGGTCGTTGCGCTCCAGATCGACGATCATGTTCAGTTCCGCCTGATCCTTCACCGAGTTTCGCAACTCCTCTTCCATCCCCGCTCCGTGCGGCCGCGTCCCCTTGATCGGCCGCGTTTTGATCCTGCGGTCCGGCGTCACCCGCAAAAATAGTTCCGGCGAATTCGAGATCAGCGCAAAATCCCCGTACGACAGCAGCGCCCCATAAATCCCCGGCGACTGCCGCGCCAGCCTCTGATAAATCACCCCCGGCTGCTCGCGCAACCCCGCCGAAAACCGCTGCGAAAGATTGATCTGAAAAACATCCCCCGCCCCGATGTAATCGATCGCCCGCCGCACCGCCGCCTCGTATGCCTCCCGCGTGAAATTCGACCGCAGCGGCGACTCCGACGTCGCATACTTCGGCTCCGGCGCATACGGCCGATCCGCCACCGGCCGGCAATATGTGAAAAGAAACAGTGGCAAACCCAAATCATCTTTCGCTCCGCTCGGCAATTTCTCAAACAATCGGCCCAGGTCATACGAGAGATACCCAATCCACCGCCCCTCCCACGGCCAAAATGTCTCTGACATCCACCCCAGCGCCTCCAGCGGATCATCCCACTTTCGGATCAGGCTCTCTCCCACATGCGCCGTCGATTCCAGCGTCCTTCCATCGCACCGAAGCGTGCAGACCGGCGCGACAAACCCGCTCACCCACGGCTCACCCGCCTCGGCGCGATCCGGCGTACTCGAAAGATTGATGCGTGGCGGAATCAAGTCCGGATTGTAATGCGCTGCCCGCGAAAAAGAGAAAGCCCCGGACTCGCATCCGGGGCTCAAACTTCTCATGAAATTTTCAGGCAATCACTTGATGAACAACATCTCCCGATACGTCGGCATCGGCCAAAGGTCATCGGCTACCAGCGTCTCAAGCTTGTCCGCAGCCTTGCGCGTCTCCAGCATCGCCGCCAGCACGCCGTCGCGCGAATGCTTCGCGTGAGCCAGCACATCGCCCTCGGCATGATGATGCAGCGCCTTTTCCAGGGCTGAAATCGCTCGGGTGAAGTCGTTGATCCCGCTCACCAGCGTCGAAAGCGTCTCGACGCCCGCGGGACTGGCCGCACCGGCCGCCTTGGCCGCAGCCACCGAGTCGCCCACTTCCTTCTGATATCGCAGCGCCGCCGGCAGAATCATCGTCTTGGCCATGAACGCCGTCATCTGGCCCTCGATGTTCACCGTCTTGACGTAATTCTCGGCCAGAATCACCGACCGGCTCTGAAGTTCCTTCTCGGTGTAGACCTTGTACTTCGTCAGAAGCTCGACGGTCTCTTTCTTCAGAACCACCGGCAAAGTGTCGACCGTGTTCTTCATGTTCGGCAAGCCGCGCTTGGCCGCTTCGGAGTGCCATTCCTCCGTGTAGTTGTCGCCGTTGAAGACGACCTTCTTGTGCTCCTTCACGATGCCCGGCAGCAGGTCCTGAATCGCCGCATTGAGCGACTTGCCGCCCTTGATCGCGGCTTCCAAGTTCGACGCGATGTAATCCAGGCTTTCCGCGACGATCGTATTGAGGATCGTGTTGGGCCCGCCGATGTTCGCCGAAGCACCCACCGCGCGGAATTCAAACTTGTTGCCCGTGAATGCAAAGGGGCTCGTGCGATTACGATCGCCTGCTTCCTTGGGAAGCTTGGGCAGCACCGATACTCCGGTCTCAAACAAGCCGCCCTGCTTGCTGGTCTTGGCGCCTCCCTTTTCGATCTGCTCGATGATGTCGTTGAGCTGATCGCCGAGGAAGATCGAGATGATCGCCGGCGGGGCCTCGTTGGCGCCCAGGCGATGATCGTTATGCGCCGACCCGATCGACATGCGCAGCACGTCCGCGTACTTGTTAACTGCGCGGATAACCGCGCAACAAAAGACCAGGAACTGCGCATTTTCATGAGGCGTATGGCCCGGTTCCAACAGGTTGTCGCCCGTATCCGTCGACATCGACCAGTTGTTGTGCTTGCCGCTCCCGTTGATCCCCGCGAATGGCTTTTCGTGCAGCAAGCAGGCCAGACCGTACTTGTCCGCCGTCTGACGCAGCACGTGCATGATCAAATTCTGGTGATCCGTTGCCAGGTTGCTGTTCTCAAAGATCGGTGCCAACTCATATTGGCTCGGGGCCACTTCGTTATGGCGCGTCTTGATCGGCACGCCCAGCTTGATCAATTCCGCTTCGCCGTCGGCCATGCACGCCAATACGCGCTCCGGAATCGTCGCGAAATATTGGTCTTCCAACTCCTGGCCCTTCGGCGGCTTGGCGCCAAACAGCGTTCGCCCGCAGTTAAGCAAGTCCGGCCGCTGCATGTACAGCGACTTGTCGATCAGGAAATATTCCTGTTCCGAGCCCACCGTCGTGAAGACGTGGCTCGCCGACGTGTTGCCGAAGAGTTTGAGGATTCGCAGCGCCTGCTTGCTCAGCGCTTCCATCGAACGCAGCAGGGGGGTTTTCTTGTCCAGCGCTTCCCCCGTCCAACTCAAGAAGGCCGTCGGGATCACCAGCGTCGACCCATTGGCATGTTCCAGAATATAAGCCGGGCTCGTCGGGTCCCATGCCGTATAGCCGCGAGCCTCGAACGTCGCACGTAATCCGCCGGATGGGAAGCTCGAAGCGTCCGGTTCGCCCTTGATCAATTCCTTGCCGCTGAACTCGGCAATCGCGCCTCCCGCCCCGTTGGGCGAGATAAAGCTGTCATGTTTTTCGGCCGTAATACCCGTCATCGGCTGGAACAGGTGCGTGTAGTGCGTCGCCCCATGCTCCATCGCCCAATCCTTCATCGCGATCGCGACCGCATCCGCGATGGCCGGATCCAGCGGCGCACCCTGTTTGATCGTCTTCTGCAACGCTTTGTATACCGGCTTGGGAAGGCGGGCCTGCTGCGCCACCTCGTTAAATACGTTGATCCCAAAAAGGTCTTTCACGTGCGTCTTTTTGAAATCCAGGTAGTTCAGCTTGTGCTTGGTCGTAGCAATGGAGGCGATCGCCTCCTGGCGAGCATTGGCCATGAGAAAACTCCTATATGACGCTCAGTGGTTGGTTCACAATTGAGCGAGTCGCGGCCCGGCGGGGCCGGGAAAGGTGACGAATTATGCCAAATTGCACCACCAGATTCCAGCGCAAATTGATAGATTCCTAAAACCAGTCGCAGCAAACAAATAGCTCATCCGCAGCCCGTCCAAATCCCTCGCAAATCGTCGCCAATTCGTTCAATTACCCCGCCCATGCAATACCGCCGCCAGTTCTGAATCGCCTGATATTTGCGCGCTCACCTGGTCCTTTGAATTGGGAGTCAAAACTACATCCCCCGGAAAATTCGCATGATCCAGGGTGTTGTCCGATTTAAAAAACCACTGGCTGCAAATTCCGGTCCCCTCTGCCTCGACTTCCACGCCCCGCAGAGCCGGGTTAGGCGAACTGATTGGATGGGTTGCCAGCAGCAGCGGGGCGGCCATCAGTTCCCCCTCCAATCCCCAAAAACGATCCGTCCAGATCGCCGCCGGCTCTTTATCCAGATGTGCCAGCAGAGTGGGCAGTCGATTGCTTGGCACTATTGCCGGCCCAAACGCCTCCCAACTAAGCGGCTGGCTCGTCGTTCCCATGAAATCAATCCGCGTATTGGTCGCATCCCCTGCCAAAATGGTTCGCTGCTGAAATCGATACCGAACGACCACCGACGGCTGCAGCGTCGCTTCCTGTCGGATCATTTCCGCGATGATCCCCGAGCCATTTTCCGCCGGCCAACAATCCTGCGCAATCTTTCGCGCCCCGCCCTCCCAGTTCCGCATGATCGTATCTCGCAGCGACTCCCCATTTGTCAGGTTATTAAATTCCCGAGTCCACCCCAGCGATTGGCTCCCGCGCGACCAAAGCCACCAATTCTCTCCTGCCGTCGGCGTAAACTGCATCCCCTGCGACGCCCGGGTTCCTGCGGCAAACATCGCCGCCGGCTCAATCGCCTGCCCCATTTGAATCTTTCCATCCAACGCCGACCACGCCTGATTAATATCCTGCTCATTCGCCGGGCTTGCCGCCGTGAGCACCACGATCAACCCCTCGCTCCTCTTCCCCCCAAGCACATACGCCCACCTCCGCGTCAGATCGCCAGGCACCTGCGCCGGGGTTATTCTCCATCGCCCAGGCGCCTCTTCCGTCACCTGCGCGCCCAGCCAACTTCCCGTCAGTGCCGGCTCTGCCGCACTGAAATGCTCATACGCTCCGATGGCCGTCTTCGCCGCCGCAATCCGATCGCCCCCCAGCAGCATCGGCACAAACTGCGCCGAAACCCATCCCACATCACCCCGATGGGCAACGATCGTCCGATCTTTTTGCAGCACATCGTCCTGGCAATACACATCAAACCCCTCCGGCAGCGTCACCCTTGCTCCACCCTCCAGGACAATTGGCGCCGCTGCTGGTGTCATCGCCACCCGGATCGAATCCAGCGCTTGATGCACGACCCTCAGTTCCGCATGATCGATCGCCTCCGAACTCTCCAGCCGAACCATCACCGCATCTCGCGTCGGCAGCACCGTGCAATACGTCACCGATTGCGATTGCTCATATCCCTCCGGCGTGTTTCGCACCGTTTCCCCTCCCACCCAAACCGCCGGCCATCCGTCAATCTCCTCTTTGTGCAGTGCCGAGTTTCCCAGCCGGTTCTCCCCCAGCACTTTGCTCAATTGAAGATATTCCAATGGCGGCACCACCACGTCCAGATGCTGCCGAACCACCGTCAACGACCAGCCCGCTTCGTTGTTGGTAACCGAGTGAACGCTCGAAGCCCCATCAATTTTCTCCTTGATCGGCCCGCTGCGAGGCAATCGAAACGTGATCGGCCCATCCACGATCGGGTCCGTCTGCGCCGGATAAAGAGCACGCTCCAGATGCCCATCAACCAGTGCCGCCAGACCGACCGTCCCAGCCAGCACCAGCCACATTGAGGCTTGCATTGCTGTCCATCGCCAAGCCGTAAACTCCATCGGTCGCGCCATGGACGGATTGTAACCGGCTTGATCGCCGTTAATATTCATCCTCGAGATTTCATCGCGCGCTCGAGCCCTCACGGATGTCCCTTGCTATTTCCATCCTCGCCTCCGGCTCCTCCGGCAACTGCTCCGTCGTCCGTGCCGCCGGCCGCGCCATCCTGATCGATTGCGGCATCGGCCCCCGCACCGCCGCCTCCCGCATGAAGGGCCTGGGCATCGGCATTTCCGATATTTCCGCCATCTGCCTGACCCACCTCGACACCGACCATTTCAATCTCAATTGGGTTCGGCAAATATTGCGCCAAAAAATTTTCCTCTTCTGCCACCGTCAACGCATTGACGATTTGCTGGTAAGAGCCAACAATCCGGACCTTGCTCACTTCGTCCGCTCATTCGACGGCAACCCTTTTTTCCCACTGGAAAACCTCCAGTGCATGCCGATCGGATTGGCCCACGATGAGCACGGTTCGCACGGATTTGTTTTGGAGTCGGGGAATCTACGGATCGGATATGCCACCGACCTGGGCCGTATTACCACAGAACTGATCCATCAGTTCTGCGGCGTCGACGTCCTGGCCATCGAAAGCAATTACGATCCTCAAATGCAATTGGACAGCGGCCGCCCCTGGTTTCTCAAACGGCGAATCATGGGCGGACGCGGCCACCTGTCCAATCCGCAGGCCTTGCAGGCGATCCAGGCTATTCTGGACCGCTCACGTCAGGCCGGGAAAAATTGGCCCGGGCACATTGTCCTGCTCCACCGCAGCCGGCAGTGCAATTGCCCCAACTTGCTCCGCGATCTCTTCAGCCGCGACCGGCGCATCGCCTCGCGGCTGACCCTCGCCGAGCAGGATCAGCCAACGATCTGGCTGGACGCGGCTTCGACCGAATCGTATCCGCTGCCTCACGAGCAGCTTCAAATCCAATGGAACGGAATTTCGCATGGGTCTGCTGAGCTTGTTTAAACGCCGTCAAAAAGCCCCGCCGCCGTTCCCGGTCATGCGCGAAATCGTCCCGCCCCAGCAACTCATCGAGCCCCCGCGCCCCGTCCAGCCTTCGCCCCCCGACGCCCAGGAGCTTCGACGCCAGCTCTTCGACGCCGCCGCCTCCGGCGACGAACAACAGCTCACCTGCCTCTGCCAACGTCACGAAAATTCCATCTTCGAGCAAGGCCTCATCTGGTCCAATGTCCCCTCCGAAATTCGCGAAAACCCCACCCTCCTCCGTTGGTACGGCAACGGCCTGACCGCCATCGCCACCTTCTGCGCACAACGCCTCGGCAAACCCGAACTCATGGACAAGGTCAAGCAAATGCAGGCTCTCCCCGATTCCAAATCAGCCCCGAATCCCGACAATTCCCACCCATGACCCCGCCCTCCAATCGCGGCTCACTGGCCCTCTACCCTTCTCACTATACTTGGCTCATCTTTCTCTCCGCGATGGATATCATGATGACCGCCATCGTCATCTACCGCGGTGGCTACGAAGCCAACGGCTTGGCCGACATCGTCCTTCGCCACTTCGACCTCCCCGGCATGGTCATCTTCAAATTCGCCCTCATGATCTTCTTCATCGCCGTCTGCCAACTCGTCGGCCGCCGAAATCCAACCGCCGGCCGACGCCTCGCCGTCGCCGCCATCCTCATCACCGCCATCCCCGTCACCCTCTCCTTCTGGCTCCTCCTGCGCGAAATCTATTTCTAAGAACCTCTAACAAAATGCCATGACCTCACGACGGCACGGAATCGGCTCAGATGCGAGGAGCGGCGGCGAGAACCGAGTCTGAATGACCCCTCGAGTCACCAACTCGGGGATGTGCTGCTTTACCACGGCGTCAGTTTTCTTTCCGACATGATCCGATTGTTCGATGGCATTACCTATAAAACCATCCTGCGGAAAGAGTTCTCGTTTTTCAAAAGCTCATTTATTTTCAAGGGCTTACAATAACGCGCAGCCGCGCAGGGTTATTTAGAATCCCTATGTACCGTCTTTGGTTCATAGCTTCGAATGACAGCAGAGTCTTAAGGATCAAGGAGCACCGCAGATGACGACGAATTGGAACGCATTGACGGTGTCTTTTCTGCTTGCTGTGGCTGCAGTTGCTCAAGCTCAGACTAGGCCAGCCACACATCCGAGTGGGCCGCCTGGCGGCGGCTTGAGGAACGGCATGGGGATGCGTGTCGCCGGGACACGGCCCCCCGACGAGCCGGTCGTCCCAGGCCAACCGCTGGAACACCGGGACTCATTCGGTTCAACCGTGGGGCAAACCCCAGCGTTCTCGGGCCAGACCCGCGCTCCGGCCGTTGTCACCAAGACGGCGTACGAGGAGAAAATCGTCGCCCACGGACTAAAATCACTTTGGGCGCTGGCGTTTCTTCCCGACGGCAGAATTCTGGTCACTGAAAAGCCTGGAAGTATGCGAATTATCACCCAGGACGGCAAAGTCGGTGATCCACTGAGCAACGTGCCCGAGGTCGTCTTCGGCGGTGATGCCGGTCTGCTCGACCTTGTGCTCGACCCGGACTTTTCCAAAAGCCGCGAAATTTATTTTACCTACGTCGAGCCACGCGGCGGGCGTAACAACGGCCTGTCTGTCGCCAAAGCCAGATTGGGTCCTGATGATAAGTCGCTCGAAAACGGGACGGCAATCAATAAGGTCTAGCCTGGGTTTGGGCAAACGGCAACCCACGGTTCCCGGCTGCTGTTCGATAAAGAGGGAAAACTATTGGTCAGTGTTGGCGAGCGGATGGTCAATCCGTCCCGCGATTGGGCACAGTCGCTGGAACATCCATTCGGCAAGATCCTGAGGCTCAACACCGACGGCAGTGCCGCTGCTGGCAATCCTTTCGAAAAAACGGCCGGAACGTTGTCGGAAATCTGGTCCTACGGGCAAAGAAATCCGCAGGGCCTGGCGTTCAGTCCTGTAACCGGCGACCTTTGGGAAACCGAGCACGGACCGCAAGGCGGCGACGAAGTGAACGTGATCGAGCCGGGCAAAAATTATGGTTGGCCGGTGATTGCGTACGGCGTCGAGTACTGGGGAGCTGCCATCAATGGTGGCAAGACCCAGCAGCAAGGCATGGAACAGCCCGTCTACTATTGGGACCCAGCCATCGCGCCGAGTGGCTGCACATTCTACACCGGCGACCTGATCCCCGAATGGAAAAACAATCTGTTCGTCTGCGCTCTCGCGGGTGAGCATGTCAGCAGGCTCGTCGTCGAGGGACACAAGATAATCGGTGAAGAGCGGCTGCTGCTCGATCAACGGCAACGCATCCGTGATATCCGCCAGGGGCCGGATGGGGCATTGTGGGTCGTCACGGACGATCGACGCAATCAGGACGGTCGGCTAATCCGTATCGCACCAAGTCTTGAAAAGCGCGATCGCTGAAGCGAATTTCGCCAATAACTTGCGCCAATCGCAGCGACCTTTGAACATTCATTGTAATCATCGGTCAGATCACAACCGATGGCCGTCCACGCCATCGTGTAAAAGCCGTGACATATGTAACACAGCTTCCCAAACCCCCCCAGGAAGATTAGCAATGCGGTTTTGCTCCGACGCGGGTCTGCGTACCACATCGCCCACAGGAAGATCGATCCCGGCGCGGCACCGGTAATCAGATACGGCCCCAGCGAGTGTGCATATTGTCCGACCTATGGCCGAGATAGGGATCCGCTATCGCGTCGATTGACCGTGGCAGCGTCATCGCTCACCGTGCTGTACGCAGTTCAAGGCGAATCCGGATCAATCAGTTCGATTGTCGTCGCCTGATGGCCAGGGAACACTTGGCGAATAGCGGTAACAGATGCGGTAGGGATCAAGGAGGCTACCCATTCAGCCAATCCTGAGAACCTTTTACCCCGACCAGGAGCCTTCCGGGTCTCCCCGTCCCAGGTGGCTTTTTGAACTCAACGGCAAAACCGTTGAACGTCTCACCCTCGATGAAGCCAGGATGTTCATCGATGAAAATCTCGACAAAAAGTAGTTACTTGGTCTCAGTTGGGTTGCCGTCCAGGTAAACCGTTGTCTGTCTGGCAGAGATGCTATTGAGAAATCCGTTATGTCCCCAAAACTCAACCGATCCCATTGACGCTTCAAAAATCGATAGCATCGTTACTTCATCTGAAAAATGCTGCTGGATTTTATATTGGTTGATGGGTACAAACTGAACTGTCGGGTTTTCAAAAGTTATCCTGTATTTCGCCCCGTTTTGTTTCGATTTGACGATCAAAACTACGCCTGTACGGCTTGGGGCAACCTGTCCATATTGGATGCTCTCCAGAACTGGCAGTAAAATCTGTGTAGGGGATTGTTCTTGGGGCATTTTATTCCTCCATAACCTGCAAGTGTTTAGATTTTCGCTCCCGTGTCGGAGCTGTCAATTGGGGCAAGCAAGAAACAATCCGCGATACTGCCGAAGACATCATCTGCCTTTGGCTGCTTGATGCGGATTTTGATGAAGATATCGAAGAAATTGGAATTGTTTGGAAAACTGATCGACTGACTCAAACGTCCTGTGGCTGGTGCAATGTCAGCAGCCTTTTTTCTTGGCTCATCGATGAACGATTTGAATCCAAGGAGCATGTATCGGCAGGGGCAGGAATGCGAGCCAAAGGACAACATCGGTGATGCAAATCAGAGCAAAATAAATCAACAAACTGTTTCGAAGTCGATTGGGAACCGGCTGTATGTTCACCCATTCCAGCTTGTTGATATGGTTCATCGTACAAAACATGAAGATCAGCGACCAAACAGTAGCAGGCCCCATCGCCCAACTGAATCCCCGTAATGTTCCCATATGTTTTGACAATACGTTGAACCAAATCGAATAAAGAATCGCATAACCCAAAAACATGAAATACAACTGACTGGTGTAAACGAAACAATTCCATAAGGTGATTTTGGTCACCGTCGGAATCGGGGCTTCGGGTGCCGCTTCGCGGTTGTTTTTCAGCGACCACAAATATCGCCCGACAAACGGGACGAGGACCAGCAAAACGCCGGCGGCAAGACTTCCCACCAGATTTGCAGACATGTTAGACAACCATTGCATCCCCTCAAATTACCACGATTGCAGGTGCCAGCAAGGACAATAGGGCTATAAGTGTTAGCAACGGTTCCCCAATAGAACAATCGACCGCCAATCATCGCCTTGTATGCAGCAAACTCGCCTCGGACTTTATGAACGCTCGCCATGATGCGTAACCCCTTGAAAAAGCGGGGCGGGAGTTTGCTCTTTTCATTTCGTTTGACGAGGGGTTTTTGTCCGAATTTAGACAACAAATCGGATGAAAATTAGACAACAATGGGGTTGCTATTGTCTAAATCTTTGATGGCTGATGGAACAAAAAAAGCCATAACCCGGTGCCGGATATGGCTTAATGCCCAGGACAGGATTTGAACCTGCACGCCTTGCGGCGCTACCACCTCAAAGTAGTGCGTCTGCCAATTTCGCCACCTGGGCAAGATTGTTTCCTAGTATACGCCGCCGCTTGGCACTGTCGAGATATGATCGCTGATGTTTGCCGACGTGCCTTCTAACCGAGAAATTCCCCGCGTGGAAGTTCGGCCGACCTCGCGGGCTTTACCTTTTAGCCCCCCAATCAATCGAAGAACAAATCCGTGCTGACCTTGAAATGTTCCGCGAGGATACGGATGTTGGTTTTGCTCAATTTCCGCTCACCGCGGAGGATGGCGCCGCCCAGCGGCCGATTGCCCAATAAACGGCCCAGATCCGAGCCACTCAGACGTTGCTCTTTGAGCATGCGCTTAAGCGTATCCACCGGCGTGCTTCGTCCGCCGACGGCATGGCGATGGGTCTCATACTTCTGAATAATGTCGGTCAATACATCGAGA
>CAZCKE010000082.1:0-11814 GCA_964499005.1 uncultured Tepidisphaeraceae bacterium | reverse complement strand
TGGATTACTCGCGGTCGAACTGGCGGCTGGGCTGAAGAAGAATCCGAATCTACCGTCAAATCTTACAATTTGGCTGGGGATCGCATTCTTCGTGATTGCACTGAGTTTCGTCTACCGCTCTTTTTACAATATGCGAATCCGTAGTAGCGACACGCGGGTAGCGCAAGAGCCTGTCCGTGTACGTAAGGAGTTGACCATGGCGACGCGCGATTAGAATTCATCTGCCGCCATTTTGGACGATCTAGGACAAGCATGTTTACGGCAATCGACTATAGGCGCGAATACCGGTTTTCCAAACTTGATCGGTGTGATCTACTTCCCGACCCGATCGATCAATTTCAGCACTGGTTCGGTAAAGCTGCCGGTGACGGCAGTGGTGGTCGTCTCCGAAGATTTAGTGTTGATCTCTACAAAGCCTTTCATGCCCTTTTTACAGGAAAGTCCGTTGAACCCAATGCCGTGGCGCTCGCCACGGCCGACGTCGATCGACGTCCGTCGGTTAGAATTGTCCTGATAAAAAACTTCGATGCCAGCGGCTTCACATTCTTCACCAACTATCAAAGCCGCAAAGGCCGCGACTTATCCGCAAATCCCTGGGCTGCACTCGTGTTTTATTGGCCAAACCTTGAGCGTCAGGTTTGCATCCGCGGTTCGGTGGCGCCGCTTTCGCGCGCAGAATCAGAAGAGTATTTCCGATCGCGCCCGCGCGAGAGCCGCATTGCGGCTTGGGCCTCCGACCAGAGCGCGAACTTGGCCGATCGAGCCACGCTTGAGACCCGCTGGAAACAAATTAAACAGGAGTTTCGTGGCCGGGATGTGCCTCTTCCACCGTTCTGGGGAGGTTACCTTTTGAAGCCCGATCGAATCGAATTTTGGCAGGGACGACCAAGCCGGCTGCATGACCGTTTTTGCTATTGCCGCATTGGCGAAAGCAATTGGAATCTCAGCCGTCTTGCACCATAGATACCGTCTTATTTCAGCGTCAGTATCTAGCTCCGCAGCCATTCGAACGCCTCATTTATTCGCCAATGAGACATGAGCCTGCTGTTTCTGTTTTCACCCGTTCATCGTCCAAAGTCACCGAGCGAGGTTCGAGCCAGCTTTTGTGAAGTGGTCTGTATCTATTGGTGTTTTTACTTGTCGTGGCCGATAGTGAAGTAGCGCGCTCTGCAAATTGGATGCACTATGATGGACCTTAATTCTTCCGTAACCCTCTCGCCGGGCACTGGCTCGGGAAAGTGGAAAATTCCCGACAGTTTCTTGCCGAAGACGATCGTCTGCCTTCGGGAGGGCTATGGGCGAGCCTTCTTCTGGAGCGATGTGAGCGCGGGCTTGACGGTCGCAATTATTGCGTTGCCGTTGTCTCTTGCACTGGCCATCGGCGGCGGCGTCAGACCTGAGCAAGGGTTGTTCACCGCGATCATCGCCGGATTCATCATCTCGCTGCTGGGTGGTAGTCGTGTCCAAGTGGGCGGCCCGGCAGGGGCATTCATGGCCATCGTGGCCGGCATCGTTGCACGGGATGGTTACGACGGCCTGTGCATCGCCACCCTCATGGCCGGAGTTATCCTCATCTTCATGGGGCTTGCGCGTCTTGGCACTCTTATCAAATTCATCCCCTATCCCGTGACTACCGGGTTCACCAGCGGAATTGCCGTCATTATCTTCACGTCCCAGGTCCGCGATTTGTTCGGTTTGACGATTAATTATATCAACGACAAGGGTCAGCTCGTGCACAATCCGCCGTCGAGTTTTCTGGCCTGCTGGAACGTTTTGTTCCATTCAATTCATTCGGTCAACTGGCTGGCCGCCAGTTTTGGAATCGGGGCGCTGGGTTGTATGACGATGATTCGTCGGATCGCTCCCCGTATTCCGGGCGCAATCATCGTCGTGGTTATTTCCGCGGTGCTTGTGTCGGTCCTGCATCTGTCTTTTGATCCGCTGACTCATCGTGGAATTGAAACCCTCGGCACCCGGTTTGGCGGAATTCCCAATATGCTTCCCAAACCCCGTTTGCCGGTGAGGATTTCGAATTGGCAGGATGTTTCCGAAGCCTGGAATAAAGCGGTTTCACTCGTGCCGGAAGCCACGACGATCGCTCTTCTGTGCGCGGTCGAGTCGCTGCTATGTGCCGTGGTAGCCGATGGGATGATCGGTGGCCGGCACAAAAGTAATTGTGAACTGATCGCTCAAGGCGTAGCTAACATCTCGTCTATAATATTCGGTGGTATCCCCGCGACCGGCGTCATCGCGCGAACGGCCGCGAATGTCAAATCCGGCGGCCGAACTCCATTGGCCGGTATGGTTCATTCCGCTGCGCTGTTAATCTTAATGGTTTTGCTCGCGCCGTACGCTAGCCGAATACCACTGGCGGTGCTCGCCGCGATCCTGGTGATGGTTGCGTGGAATATGGCCGAGATTGATCATTTCAATCCAATCATCGCGGCTCCGGGCGTTGACAGGTGGGTTTTGCTAACGACGTTCGGCCTAACAGGGCTAACCGATCTCACCAAGGGCGTGGGCGTGGGGATGATTCTCGCCGCAATCCTGTTCATGAAACGCATGATTGAAGTGACGAATGTCGGTGCGTTGCGAGAAGAGATCGAGGAGTCGTCTAATGAATTCGCGGATTTGGTCGATCCGAATTCGATGACCCGCCGCGACGTGCCGCCCAATGTGGAGGTCTACGAAATCAACGGCCCGTTCTTTTTTGGCGTTGCGGATCGATTGAAGGACACACTCAAAGGACTAGAGCGTCCGCCCAAGGTGTTCATCCTGCGCATGCGAAGGGTTCCGGCCATCGACGCGACAGGAATGCACGCACTGGATGAGTTTCATGACAAATGCCGCAAGCAGGGAACTCAGCTTTTGCTTTCGGGTGTTCATGCTCAGCCGATATTCGCCATGACTACGTATCGGCTAATCGACAAAATCGGAGAGCAAAACTTATTCGGCAACATTGATGACGCGCTGAATCGCGCCAGGCAACTTGTGGGTCAGGATCCGCGCCCTCGACCGTCTAATGCTGTCGCCGAGGTGGCGCGGGATATACCGACGTGAGAAACCAAGTTCTATTCACGAGGTCTGGCTTCAATCGCATATTGAAGAAGCTCGTTACTACTTTTGAGATTGAGCTTCTGCTTAATGTGCTCCTTATGCGCCTCGACGGTCTTGGTGCTCAGGAAAAGTTTCTCAGCGATGGCGCGAACACTTTGGCCGTCGCCGATCAGGCGAAAAATTTCCAGTTCACGATCGGTCAATCGCTCCAGCGGGGCAAGATCGGCGTCGGATTTCGGGCCGGAAAAGCTCCGCAAAAGCTTGGCCGACATTTTGCCGCTTAAATAGACTTCCCCCTTGGCAACGGTGCGGAGAGCGGTGATGACCGTTTCCTGCGGCTCCTGTTTCATGACATACCCGCGGGCGCCGGCCTTCAGCGCCCGCTCGGCGTAAAGACCCTCATCATGCATGGAAACAACCAGAATGGGCAGCGCGGCAAAGCGATCGCGGAGCTGTTTGCACAGTTCCAAACCGTCGCCCCCGCGCAAAGTAAGATCGACGATGGCTAGGTCGGGCTTGGCCGCGGGCAAAAGACGCAAGGCTTCGACAGGCGAATCGGCCTCGCCGCAGGTAACCAAATCGGCCTGGTCATTGATCAACCGCGCCAAACCCTGTCGGAGAACGGGATGATCATCGACGATGAACACCTTTTTTCGCTCGGCGGCCGGGGCCTGCTGCCTTGCCGGAGCCTCGGGCGTCTTCGTTTTGGGTTGCTTTTTTGCCATCTTCATTATCCCGCGATGTTGAATCAGTGGCTTTCAGTGAGCAATCCACGCGCGTTCCACCCGCGGGAATCTTGAGTATCGAGAGCGTTGCGCCGATCAGCGCGGCGCGATAACGCATCGTTTGCAATCCCATTCCAATCTTTTCGGGAAGCGTGTCTGGGAAACCGACGCCATCGTCCCGAATGGAGAGAGTTATTGTATCGCCCGCGATGCTTAGAACAATCCAGATGCGCCGCGCGCTGCCATGTTTGATCGCATTGTTCACGGCTTCCTGTGCGATTCGGTATAAATGCGTTCCCACGGCGCTCGTGCCAGGAAATACGGACTTATCACACGTAAATGAGCATTCGATCCGGAAGGTTTGCTTAACGGTGGATGCCAGTTCGCGGAGTGCCGAGACAAGCCCCGTGGCGGACAAATCCACCGGATTCAGGCCGTGGGCCATGCCGCGCGCCTGGGCTATCGCCTCGGAGACAAGTTGCGCGATTTGCCGCGCATCTTCGGATTCGGAAGATTTCTTTTTTATCAGGCGCTGTTGCAATGATTTGCTCAGGTATCCGATTCCGGCCAACTGCTGGCCGAGGCCGTCATGCAGGTCTTGACCGATCCGCTGCTGTTCACGATCGCTGATCTCGAGGATTTGCCTTTCGAGCCGCTTGCGATCGGTCAGATCGCGCACGATTCCGGTGAACAGGCGCCGTGGTCCCAAAAACACCTCGCTGACGGCCAAATCCATTGGAAAGATGGAGCCATCCTTTCGTTTTCCGACGACTTCCCGGCCAATGCCAATGATCTTCGCTTTGCCGGTCCTAAGATAGTTGCGCAGGTATTCATTATGCTCCCCATGATAGGGTTCGGGCATCAGCAAATTGACATTACGGCCAACAACCTCGGAGACAGCATAGCCAAACAACCGCTCAGCAGCGGTATTGAAAGAATCAATAGCGCCGCGCTCATCAATGGTAATGACCCCATCGACCATTGTGTCCAAAATTGCCGCCGTTTTTGTGGCGCTCTCCTGCAAAGCAGATTCAGCTCGTTTCAACTCCGAAATGTCCCGACTGATAATAGAAACTCCAATCAAATGGCCACTCGCGTCATGAACAGGACCCGCCGTCAAAGCAACAGTAATCATTGTGCCGTCCTTGCGGCTGCGCAACGTTTCCTGCCGGCCCATTGATCTGTCGCGACGAACCTTTGCAAGAATCCGGTTGGTGTCGTCCGTTTGATCCGCAGGAACCAAAAGGGATATAGTGCGACCTTTAACTTCGGCGGCGGAATACCCGTAGATCCTCTCTGCGGAGCGATTCCAACTTACGATGACTCCATCGAGCGTGATATCGATAATGGCATCATGCAAGTTTTCCACGATGGAAGCGATTCGGCGCATCTCGCCTTCGGCGCGTTCTGCCGTCGTGACATCCTGAATGGCGGCAAAAATCAGCATGTCTCCGGTTGGCTCTGAGCGGATCGGCTGGGCATAATCGCGAATCCATTTGAGGTGGCCATCTGCTGTAATGATGCGATATTGGCGAACATCTCCGAGACCAGAAAGCAAAGCCACTGGTCGATCTTTCAGAAAAGCTTTATCCTTCGGATAGATGAGGCTTTCCCAGCCGCGCCGCCGTAATTCGTCGGCGGGATACCCCGTAATCAGGGCTGAGGGCCCGACTATCCAATCCAAGCTGATTTGCCGATCTGCAGAAAGATGAAATGCATAGCCGAAGTCAGTAACCGGCCGACTAAACACAGTTTTTCGCTTTCGGGCCATCCCCTAAGTTTTAATCATCTTTTAGCTCGCAGATCAAGCGGCGCGGGGGTCAATCATCGAAGTAGTTACTTTTTTTGCCTCGGCAAATTCCCCTACGAACAAACGAGAAGTAAATCCGATTGTTCCACTTAAGTGCCAGCGTAAAAACATACTCGGTGAATTGCGGCCTGACGCTCGATCGTTGCTACTTGCGCCACAGGCGAAAGATTTCACGTTTTGAGTGAAATATCCCCCCGGCACGTCCGACCGCCACCTCTTGCCGGTGAAAAGATCCGACTGGATGAAATATGACTCCGGCACTTTCAATCTCGCAACGGCGCGCGATTCTGCTCGCTATTGAGAAAGTCCTTGCCGTTCCGCAACGGCCGGCGCATTCTCCTTTGCCGGCGCGATATCCCGATAGCGTGCCCGAAATCGATCAGCACATTGACGATCTTATCGAATTCATCCGTGGCGGCGGTTTTCGAACTGAGTCGCCGGCGGCGCGGATCAAAAACGGCATTTGCGGCCGATGTCCGTATCAATTCCCTGAGTGCTATTGTCCATTTCGGCAACTCGGCGGGTGCGTTCCTTATCGCTGTGCAGAGCAAATCGCTCAAGCTGTCGTCACCTTTCTCGACGAGAACGTTTGATCTCACGCGGATTGCAAGCTTTCTTGTCAGCAAATTCCCCTACGCCAAAAGTCGTATAAGCCCCGATATTCTGCCCACATCTGTCGTTCGATAATCCAAAAGAGAAAGCTGGTGACGACACGTGACGATGCCTGCAAAAAGTCGAAGGCTTGCTAACCGAAAACCGCGAGCCCTGATTGCACTTTACGTCCTTTCGGACTCGACGGGCAACCTTGCGCGGCACATGGTCACGAGCTTTCTGACTCAGTTCCCGGCCGGTTCGTTTGAAGTTTTGACCAGGCCATTTATCGGCGAAGCGGAGCGCTTTTCTCCTTTCATGGAGGTGGTCTCAGCCCGGCCGGGAATTGTTTTTCACGCGGTCATTGCTCCAGAGTTGAAGCGACAAATCAGCGCACTATGCGAAAAACTCCATGTTCCATGCTGGGATTTGACGGGATCGGCCGTCGGTTTTCTTGCAAAAGCCGCGAAGTTGGAACCGCAATCCGATTCCCAGCGGCTACATCCGGTGGACGGGGCCTATTGCGGGCGGATCAATGCAATGGCTTTTACGCTGGAACATGACGATGGGCTCGGACTCGATACTCTCGCCGAAGCGGACATCGTGCTGGCTGGCGTTTCGCGGACCGGTAAGACGCCGACCAGCATGCTCCTTGCGATTCAGGGATTTCGAGCGGCAAATGTCGCCCTGGCGATGGGCGTTACTCCTCCCAGGGAACTATTCGCATTGAACTCACAAAAGATCATCGGCCTGGTCATTGACCCTGGCCAGCTCGCGGAGATCCGCACACGCCGGCAAACCGCCTGGCGGATGACTCAGACTGGCTACAACGAACCGCGCGAAGTCGCGAAGGAGATCGAATGGAGCCGGCAGGTTTTCGCCAATCTGCGTTGTCCGGTTCTGGACGTGACCGATCAGGCGATTGAAGAAACGGCGGCGCGGATCGTGGATCTGCTGGGGATTCCGGAGCCTTCGGTCCGCACGCAGGGACAGGAGCTGACATGATCGCTCGTCCGCAGGACATCATCGGCTCGGCAGTCGTCCCGGTCGTGATCATTTCCGCCTGCGGGCTTCTGGCGCTGGCTTTCTACAACCGCTTGGCTGCCATAGTCTCGCGTCTGCGGGCATTCCAGCGAGAGCGGCTCGTGGAACAGGAACGGATCGACCGCTGTGCCTCTTTGCACGGGCAGCGGTTACTCGAGCACCTCGAATTACAGACTTCGAGCGTCAAACACCGTGCGAAACTCATTCGGCTGACGTTGTTCTTTCTATTGCTGACAATCGGTCTGCTGATCGGATGCTGCTTGATGTTGGGCCTCTCGGTGCTCGAGCGGCCGGCGGTCTATGTTGCGGTTCCCCTGTTCGCATCGGGTTTGGTGTCGATGTTGTGCAGCACGATCGCCGCCATATTCGAGTTGAAAGCCGCCTTGGAACCGGTTGAATTGGAGAGCCGATTTATTACCGGCATTCTCCACGCCAAACAAAACCGAAATCGAGAATGTTCAATTACGAATCAAAAATCAGAGAGGATTCCACAATGACCGTGGCACCGGCATCTCATATTCGTCGTCAGTCAAAAGACACTCAAAATGATGCACAACCCCCGAGCGTCCGGGACTGGATCGCGGAATGCATTGAACTGTGCAAACCAGAGAAAGTCCACGTGTGTACCGGCAGCAAACAGGAGCGACTGGAATTGATCGAACAGGGCGTTGCTGATGGGGTCTTTATCCCGCTCAATCCTCAAAAGCGGCCGGGTTGCTTTTTGCACCGCAGCAATCCCAATGATGTAGCGCGAACCGAGCAGTGCACGTTCATCTGCACGCCAAGCCAGGATATGTGCGGCCCGACCAACAACTGGATGGAACCGAAGGCCGCATACGGGAAGCTCAAAGGCCTGTTCCGCGATTGCATGAAAGGGCGGACGATGTATGTGATCCCATTCGTGATGGGACCGATCGGCTCGCCTTTAGCCAAAGTCGGGATTCAACTCACCGACTCAGTCTACGTTGCCGTGAACATGAGCATCATGACCCGCATGGGGCACGTCGCATGGAAGCAGCTCGGCGAGAACGAAGAGTTCACCCGCTGCCTGCATAGCGTCGGCGATTGCAATCCCGACCGCCGGTACATCTGCCACTTTCCCCTCGACAACACGATCTGGAGTTTTGGCAGCGGCTACGGTGGAAATGCGCTGCTCGGCAAGAAATGCCTGGCTCTGCGGATCGCAAGCTTTCTTGGCCAGCAGCAAGGCTGGATGGCCGAACATATGCTGATCAGCGGCGTCGAACTGAATGGCCAGAAAACCTACGTGGCGGCAGCTTTCCCCAGCGCCTGCGGGAAAACCAATTTCGCCATGTTGATCCCCCCGGAAAAATATCGGGAAAAGGGATGGAAAGTCACCACGGTCGGCGACGACATCGCCTGGATGTGGGTCGATGAGAAAACCGGGCGACTCAGGGCCATCAATCCGGAGGCCGGTTACTTTGGCGTTGTGCCCGGCACCAACGAGCAGACCAATCCTAATGCAATGGCCTGCATGAGCCATGATACGATCTTCACGAATGTCGCGCTTCTTCCCGACGGCGACGTCTGGTGGGAGGGGAAGACGGCCCAGCCGCCGGCAGAATGTCTCGACTGGATGGGCAAGCCCTGGACGCCGAAATCGGGCGCCAAAGCCGCCCATCCCAATAGCCGATTTACCGCGCCCATGGCCAACAATCCGGCGCTGGATCCTGCCGCGAATGATCCGAATGGAGTGGAAGTCTCCGCGATCATCTTTGGCGGTCGCCGCGCCAAAACATTGCCCCTGGTGTTTCAGGCATTTAATTGGATGCATGGGGTCTATGTCGGCGCGACGCTCGGCAGCGAAACAACGGCGGCGGCCGCGGGTCAGGTGGGCGTTGTCCGCCGCGATCCCATGGCCATGCTTCCGTTCATTGGCTACAACATCCGCGACTATTTCGTTCACTGGTTCCGCATGCGCAAGAAGATGACGGACTGCCCGCGCATCTTTCACGTGAACTGGTTCCGGAAAAATGACAAAGGCGAATTCATCTGGCCGGGATACGGAGAAAATATCCGCATCCTGAAATGGATTATTGATCGCTGCCATGGCCAGGCATACGCCGTTGAAACACCGCTCGGATGGATGCCGCGGAAGGGCGATATTGATCTGTCCGGTCTGAATATCGCCGACGCGGATTTCGATGCGATGCAGAAAGTCGACCTCGACGCGTTCAAAGCCGAAATCGCGGGGCAGGAAGAGCTTTTCCTCAAACTGGCCGGCGACCTGCCCAAAGAAATGATTTTCCAGCGAGAGCTCCTGATCAGCCGGTTGTAACCATGATTTAACGTGGCACCATGACGCCGCCTCTGAACGAACATTTTGAAGCGAATAATCAAATCGCTCGCGCGAACCGGAGCGATTTTGGAGCCGCTGGCACCACCGTCATCAGCATTGTTGGGCCGGCCGGTTCTGGAAAAACCTCGCTCATTGAGACGATTTTTCTGCGCATCGCGCCCCCGGTGCGCGCGGCGGTCATTGTTGGCAATCTTGCCGCCGACCGGCACATATCCCAATTCACGCGGCATGGATATCCGGCGGTTTCCGTCACCACGGACCATCTGGAAGCCCGTCACATCCGCGAGGTTTTGCCGTCGCTCAATCTGGCCGGCCTTGACCTGTTGCTCATCGAGGCGAACGGAAACACTCTTGGTCCCGTCGAATTTGATCTGGGCCAACATCTGCGGGTCGGTGTATTCAGTGCCGCGGGCGGCGATGACAAAGTTCACGAATTTCCGTTTCTGGTGCAGGGGGCCGATCTGGTTCTCCTCACAAAAGTCGACCTGCTGCCGTTCGTGAGTTTTGACCTGAACATTTTTCAACAGGACATCCGGCGATTGAATCCGGATCTACCGTTTCTTTCGCTGTCCATGCAGTCCAACCAGGGAATCACGCAATTGCTTCAGTGGATCAAGTCCAATTTACCGTCGGAGATCACGCATCGTCGTGGTCCGCGAATATTTGATCCATTCGTGAAATCCTCCGAACGATAAACCTCGTTTCCATGACGGAGGTGCTCCATGACACAATTCATATTCGGAAAGTTTAGTTGTGACGACCGTGGCATGAGCCAATCGAGCGAATTTCATCCGCCTGCCGCCGCGACGATTCGCAAGGCACTGGCTGAAGCTCGCGTCCCGGCTATCCGAATCATCGGTCATCCCGGTTCCGGCAAGACAGAGTTGATTGAAGCGACGCTTAAGCGTCTGGCGGAGCCAAGACGGGTGGCGGTAATCGTTGTAAACCCCGCTTCCTCTCGAGATGCTCAGCGCCTGGGAGAGGTTTGCGGCCAGGTCGCGCATGTAGATGCCGCAGTCCCCACCTCCTCTTCAATTTACCGCATTATATCCGAGTTAAGCTTGGAAAAGTTTGATTTGGTCCTCATCGAAGCCGCTGGCGGATTAGCTCCGTTGCAAGATTTGGGGCAGGATGCAACTGTAGCCGTCTTCGCGGTCAGCGGCGGTGACGACAAGGCCGCAGAGTATCACGCGCTCTTGAACGCGGCGTCAGCGGTGGTCCTGACCAAGACCGATTTACGGGCCCTTGTAAAGTTTGATTCGCAGGTCTTTCGCACTGATCTTCAACTGATCAACCCATCAGCGGAGGTATACGAAGTTTCCGCTAAAACCCATTCGGGCATCAGCGGGTGGCTTGCATGGTTGGAAAGAGTTCGTTTCGCCAAAAAAAGCAAACGCAACCGGGCGGATGAGGATCCATCATCGGCGAATACATTTTTTGGCTGATGGCGCCGGGAGTACATCAAAATGGAATTACAGGTTTCAACTGGATGGATGCGTTTGGCGCTGAGAGCACAAATATGCGCTCAATGCGACCCCAAGCCAACGCACACCAACTCTTGTCAATTGCTCGATTCGCGCCCCTGTGAAATCGACTGTGCGCTTTTTCGCCAATTGCCACGTCTGGCCCGTTTCTTGAAACGGCACCGCGCCAAACCGCCGTTGGGCTACGAAGAATTTGCCGTCAAACTGCTTTGTGAGCGATCGCTCGAAAAAATGGGGCAGCCCAACCCATTTCTTGACCACATCCCGGAGGCCCTGGCAACGCTTGAAAAAGTAGCCTCGCTTCTGGACGTATCTCCGGCGGTTTTGCCGCAGCATGATTGCCTGCGGCGAGAACTTGCATTGGGGCAGATGAGCGTTTGCTCGGAAAAGAGTGTTATTAATGAGCCTGCCTGATGTCGGCCTGCTTTGCAGGATTCAATTTGCCCTTACTGCCGCGTTCCATTTTTTGTTTCCGCCGATCAGCATCGGTCTGGCATGGCTCCTGGTTGTCGTCGAATGGCGCGCCTGGAAACGAAATGATCCCATCGCCGACACGGCGGCCCGATTCTTTGGAAAGCTGCTCGGCCTCACGTTTGCCGTCGGCGTGGCAACCGGGATTCCGATGGAGTTCCAATTCGGAACCAACTGGTCGCGCTATTCCAAATTCGTCGGCGATATCTTCGGAGCGCCACTGGCGGCGGAAGGCATCTTCGCCTTTTTCCTCGAAAGTGGATTTCTCGGTTTATATCTCTTTGGCCGGCAGCGCATCGCCAAAAAATGGCA
>CAZCKE010000081.1:0-11849 GCA_964499005.1 uncultured Tepidisphaeraceae bacterium | reverse complement strand
GGGACACGGCGCGCGGCGTGCGGGACCGCGCGATGCTGGAGTTGTTCTACGCCTGGGTCAATGACGGCGGATTCGTCGTCGCGACCAATGTCACACCGCAAAACAGTGTCCGCTATTTCCTCGAGCATATATTGGAATGGAATCTGATCTATCGCGGGATGGACGAGATGTCACTGTTGGCTCCCGACCGGGGAAAGCGGGAAGTCAATTGCGACGAGACCGGCGTCAATGTCTTTCTCGAAATCCGCAAAACCCCGGAGGCGACCCGTCTATGATCGCCAGCGCCTCCCAACCTGAAATCTCCGATCACGCCCAGCTCCTCAATGCGTTTCGTGAATCCGAGAGAGACTTTCGTGTCCATCAGGCCTGGATCGGTTGCATTCTGGTTCTGATCTGCATGCCGGCCGGGGCATGGCTTGACTGGTTTGTTTACCCCGAGCACGTTTCCGGCTTTTTCATTTTCGGGCGATTGTTGTGTGACGTTGCGGTTGCGCCGCTCTATTGGATTTTGACACAACCGCAGGGACGTAAACACATCGCCGTCATCGGACTGATCTGGCCGCTGCTGCCGGCCGTCTCGATTTCATGGATGATCTACGCCACCAACGGCAGCGCATCTCCTTATTATGCGGGCCTGCTTCTCGTACTGATTGTTGCCTGTCAATTGATGCCCTACACGTTGCGTGAAGCCGCGATTGTTTGCGCGTCGACTTTGGCGCTCTATCTCATCGCCTGCGGCGCCAATGCATATCGAGTGCATGTTCGGCAGGATGTCAGCAACATCGCCAGCAATGTCTATTTTGTGGTGATCACGACGGTGATCTGTCTTTGCAGTTGTCACTACGCTTCGTTGCGTCATTTTCGCGACTTCAAATTAAGACGCGATCTGGACGATCGCAATCGCCGATTGGCGGAATTAGACCAGCTCAAGAGCCAATTCTTCGCCAACGTCAGTCACGAATTGCGCACGCCGTTGACGCTCATCCTGGCCCCCACCGAGGAACTGCTCAGCCGTCGCTCGGCACTTACGCCACAAGCCGCCTCCACTCTTGGTGTCATTCGCCAAAATTCCCTGCGCCTCCTGAAGCTGATTACCGATTTGCTGGAAATTGTCCGCCTGGACGAAAGACCCGGCCCTCCCCAGCGCGAGTCGGTCGAATTGGGAGGTTTTGTCCGCGACACGATTGAGTCGGTTCGTCATCTGGCGACTCAAAAACGGATTCGTCTGGAATATTTCGACGCCGATTCACCGGTGGCCGCCATGGCTGATCCGTCCGCTCTGGAAAAAGTGGTGCTGAACCTTTTGACCAATGCGATCAAATTCACTCCTTCAGGCGGCGCCATCACCGTTGGCCTTCGACGTGAGTCCGATGAAGCCACCCTCACGTTCCAGGACACCGGCATCGGAATTCCCGCCAAAGATCTGCCACATATTTTTGAGCGGTTCCGGCAGGTCGATGGCTCGGCCACCCGCAAGTTCCAGGGCATGGGCATCGGCCTGGCCCTGGCTCGTGAGCTCGTTCAGGAGCATGGCGGGACTCTCCTGGCCACCAGCGTGGAAGGGCGAGGCTCCACATTCTCCGTCCGGCTGCCGATCGCCAAAAATGGGGCCGCTCATACCGCACTTGTTTCCGATCGTTCGGATCCAGTAGCGCGACTATACCACGAAGCGGATCGGCTGATTATCGATCCTCAGCCGCAGACCGATCCCGAGAAACTCGCTCAAGCCGAAGGGGATGGAGAGCAAACGGTTTTAGTCATCGAAGATGAGCTGGAATTGCGGCGGTTTGTGGTCTCTCTTTTGACGAACTCTTATCGGGTCCGCCAGGCCGCCGATGGAAAGGCCGGCCTCGACGCGGTGCGGGCTCACCGGCCTGAACTGGTGTTGGTCGATCTGATGCTGCCGGAAATGGACGGCTTGGCCGTCTGCCGACAGATCAAAAACGATCCCGATTTGCGTCACACCAAGGTCGTCTTGCTGACCGCCCGAACCGACGAGCAATCCAAATTGACTGCTCTCCAATACGGCGCCGACGACTTCATCCAAAAACCCTTCAGCACCACGGAACTGCGGACGCGCGTGGCCAATCTGTTGCAATCCGCCCGGCTCGAGCAGGAGATGCGCGATCGCAATGTCGAGCTTGCCGCCGCGATCGAAAAACTCAAATCCACCGAAGTCCAGCTCGTGCAGAGCGAGAAGATGAACGCCGTCGGGCGGTTATCGGCGGGCATCCTCCACGAAATAAACAATCCCCTGAACGCGGCAAAGATGGCGGTTTATCTGGCCAAAAGTAAAAACAGCAATGCCGATATTGCCGAATGCCTGACCGACCTTCAAACGGCCCTGGACCGGATCCGTACGGTCACGACTGACCTGCGCAGCTTTGCCTATCCGAATCACGATACCGCCGGGGAGGCCTTCACGATTGGAGCGGTTCTCACGTCCGCCGAACGTTTATTGGCGCATGATTTGACCGGGCTAACCATTGCCCGCGAAAGAGTGTCCGACTTGGAAGTGCGCGGCAGCAAAAACCAAATCGTCCATGTCCTGATCAACCTCATTTCAAATGCGGCCACGGCTGTTGGGGCCATCTCCAGCCAGCGCCCCCCCGAACTGGCGGTCGAAACCCGCGCCGAAGCCGGCCGCCTGATCACCACTGTGCGCGACAATGGGGTGGGGATCGATCCTGAGAATCTCGCCCGCGTGACCGAGCCATTCTTCACGACCCGGGACGTCGGGCAGGGGATGGGCCTGGGCCTGAGCATCTGTCACACCATCGTTCGAAATCATGGGGGAAACCTTCACGTCGAAAGCGAAAAGGGGGAATGGACTAAAGTGTCGTTCGATTTGCCTTTGGAACATGCTGAGAGGACCTCATGAACTCGACTTACGATTACAAGCGGTTTGCCGTCCTTTATGTAGATGACGAATCGCAGGCGTTGAAGTATTTCCGGCAGATATTCGACAGCACCTTCCGCATCCTCGTTGCAGGAAGCGTGGACGAAGCCCTTCGGATCGTTGCTCAATACGGCGACGAGATCGGCATCGTCATTACCGACCAGCGGATGCCGCAAAAGACAGGCGTCAACCTGCTGAACGATCTTCGCCAATCGCGGCCCAGCATTATCCGCATCCTGACCACCGCTCATTCCGACCTTCAATCCGCGATCGAGGCGGTCAACAGCGGCGCCATCTATAAATACGTCGTGAAGCCCTGGGACCTGGACGACCTGCGAATCATGCTCATGCGAGCGCTCGAATTCTTTATCCTCCAGCGCGAGCGCGACATCCTGTTCCGCGAAAAACTTTCGGTCATCCAGCGAATGGCCCTTGCCGACCGAGTTAAAAGCCTGGCGGTCCTCGCTGGCAGCCTCAGCCATCGGCTACGGAATTCGATGGAAGCCCTCCAGCGTTATCTCGATCAAATTCCCGATGCCATCAAGGAAGAACTCGAAGGCCGTCTGGCCAAAAATCCCGAATACTGGTCCGATCTCTGGGGCCTCGCCAAGCAGGAGACCGAGATGATGCTCTATATGGTTCAGCGCGTCTCGGAAACGGTCGCGGAGCCCCAGTTCAAGTTCACCGATGATGTGGAACTGGAGGAAGTCATTCGTGAATCGGCGACCCGCGTCGAAAATGCCGGTCATGGGACCAAATCCCTGGATTTGGTGGTCGATATCGGCACCGATCTTCCGATGTTCAAAGTGGACCGGGATTTATTGCGAAGAATGCTGACCACGTTGATCGAGCGCGTTTCCCAATATGGCACGCCCAATGGCCGGATATTGATCAGCGCCACCGACCGGATCGAACTGTGGGGCACGCCCGCCCTGCGGATTTTGGTTTCCGGAGAAGGCCCTTCCTGGGATGAAGCCAAGGTCGCCCGCATGTTCTCCGCGTTTGCCGTTCCCGGAATCGAAGGGGCCGACGACATGGGCCTGGATCTGCTGGGAGCGTTTTTCGTGGTATTTCATCACGGCGGCGATCTCAGCGTCAGGCCCTATGCTCCGAATGGGCCGGGATTTGAGGTTCGCCTTCCGTTTGTTCCCGCGAGCGTCAATCGGCCGACCCTTCACCAGGATCTTCTCGAAAAGCTGCTTTTAAGGTTTGATCTGTGGAGCCACGCCTGAAAACCGGCGCGAAATTTCTCTGTACACGACGTGAAAGTCGTTTAGGATATTCATATGCCTCATGAATCGTCGGGTCGAAAGCGCCTGTTGTACCGGCTTAAATTGTCCACACGAATGGCAGACAATCTAAGCCTGCTTTCGGAAGAAATCGGCATCCCGCGCCGCACGATTGTTGCGGGAGTCATGAATTGGTTTTTTCGGCAGGACAGCGTTCTTCGCCGATTGATTGTCGGAGCAATTCCAGTCGAGGCGCGGGTGGATGTGGCTCGTCAGGCGCTCTCCGAAAGGGCGTAAGGGCCGTCCGAAAAGTCTGACGCCTCGCCGGCTTACGAGGCATTGAGGGAGCGGACTATGAAACTCGCCAAGCGTCGCATCATCATGCGGGTGGACCTGGATACCCAAACGATCCAGGAGCTTGAATCGTTCAGCGATCGCGTGGGCATGACTCGCTTCGAGGTCACGTCCCGCATTATGAAGTGGTTCTCCAGGCAGGACCGCCGCATGTGCGAAAACATTCTTGGCATGCACGGCCCGGCGCCGGCGCGAGAGGCCGGCGTTGTTGTCCTGCAAAAGATCGCCGCCGGCGAAGAATAAAAGATTGCCGACGACGAGCGATCGCGTCGATAGGGTCAAAAATCCTTTCCTTCGTCGCCGCCAATTCGCCGGTTTAGGCACTCCCAAGTTAGAAGTCCCCTCTAAAATATTCTCGTGGATCGTCGCTCGCATTGGGCGGGCAATTGGGGGACGGGTTCGCGCATGGGACGATGACTCTACTTGCCAAACCAGCAGCAGGATTATCCCGCCGGCAGCGCCGACGCAACGCCAAATGGCTGAAGCGACAAGCTCGACTGAACAAGCGCCGCCCCCCGCGCAAAAGCCGTTTGGGCCAGTCCGGAACCTGCCGTGGAGAAAACATTTCTGTCGGCAGCGTCGACAGCGGCTGGACCGCCCCGCCGCCGGTTACCTTGAATGACGGCACCCGCATCCGCCTGTTCAAAGACGGGCAGGGCCTCACCGCCGCGCTACAGGCCATCAAGGCCGCGCGCGAGCAAATCTGTCTCGAAGTTTACATTTTTCACAGTGACGATACGGGCCGCGCGTTCGCTCAAGCTCTTGCCGACAAAGCCGCCAACGGCGTTCGCGTCTTTTTGATTTACGACTCTTTTGGGTGCAGCCAGAGCGATCCGGCCATGTTCCAGATGATGCGGCAGGCGGGCGTCCATCTGGCCGAGTTTCATCCCTTGCGCTATTGGGACTGCAACCGATCCTGGCGGCCTCTGAACCGCGACCATCGAAAATTGCTGATAATCGACAACACCTTGGCCGGCCTGGGCGGATTGAACGTTGGTTCGGAATATGGCTCGGGCTTCCTCTCTCCCCGAGCCCACAAATGCGAACTCTGGCGGGACAACGCCATCAGCGTCACCGGCCCCGCCGCCCAAATTCTCGCCGAATGTTTTGCGCGCACTTGGCGATACACCTTTCGCGGCGGCCCCATTCGCTCCGCCGAAATGGTTCATGGGATTCAGCTTGAGAGCGGCAACTCGGCAGCGCCGGCGCCTTCACTGGCCTCGTTCCCGGTGGTCGATGCGGGTTCATGGCCGTTATCGAGCGATTTTTGTTTTCTTGCATCGGCGCCAGTGGTGAGGAGCCCATTGGCCCCTTTTTTGAGCGGTCTTCTGCGCAGCGCCCGGCGCAGCATTGATTTGACGATCGCTTACTTTGCGCCATCGAATGCACTGGTGAAGGAGTTGATTGTCGCGGCACAGCGCGGGGTGCGCGTGAGGCTCATGCTGCCGGGGAAATGCGACATCCGGGCGGCGCGCTTCGCGGCGCAGTCGTTTTATGAAATGCTTTTGGGAGCCGGGGTCGAGATCTGGGAAAGGCAGGACGCGGTGCTGCATGCCAAGACCATGGTGATTGACCGGCAAATCAGCATGATCGGGTCGGTGAATCTGGACTATCGGAGCATTGAATACAACTGCGAGTTGTCGGCGGTGATCCGAAACCATGTTCTGGGCGTGCAGATGACGGAACTGTTCGCTCATGACGCCAACCATGCGAAGAAGATCGAATTATCGCGATGGCGGAGGCGGCCGTTTTCGGACCGCCTCGTGCAATGGGCGGCGAACCAGTTCAGGCATTTACTATAAAATAAGAGCGGTCGCCTCCGCCCGCCATGGAAAGCGACCGCTCGATCCTCGCACCGTCAGACCAGCGCATGCGCTGCGGCGAAGCGCTACCTTCTGGCCAGCAGCCGGGCCAGCAATGCCTGGAGCGTATGCGATGGCCGAATCGTCGGCAGATTCTTCCGGCCCAGGTCCTTTTGCAGCGTGGATGTTTGCGTCACCGGCAGGTTCAGCTTCACCGTCGTCGCGTTGCCCGCGAAGTCCTTGACCACAAAGCTGAGCGTGATGAACCGTGAGCCATCCGCCGCCGTCTGTACGCCCGAAAAATACTTCGGATCGTTCAGCGCCACCATCATGAAAAAGCTGCGGCTTCCGAAACTGTCGTCCAGGATATTGCCCTGAATGACAAACATGCTTCCATTCTCGATGTCCGCCAGGTTCACCGACTTAGCCGTTCCCGAGGCAAACTGGAACGTCGGCGGAATGTCGTCCGAATAGACCAGAACCGTCCGGACATGCCCCAGGATATTCCGCGTCAACAGATTCCAACCGGGATGCAGCGGCGAAGCGGTCTTCTCCTTGACCGATACCCAGCCGCTCTTGTCCGCGAGCGGATTGGTCGGATCCTGATACTTGTAAGAAAGCACATACGGCGTGACGTCCGGGTTGTAATATTTCGCACTGGTCAGCTTGACATCCGGCAAATACGTCGCCGGAGATCCGATCAACGCGTTGATGCGCGGATCCGAAGCGGTCGCATCCGGCGGAGCGATCACGCCGCCGATCGCCAGCCCGTATTGATCGTAAATCTGCTGATTGGTCTTGTTCAGCAGTTCTGGCGGGATGTAGGGCGCGGCCGTGGCCGATGGGAACGGCACATAGCTGGCGCCCTGCTGGAGGTAATACAACTGTTTTCCGTTGTATCGCACTGTTCCCATCTTGATCACATCGGGGTTGAACAGAGTTGTGATGTCGTGCTCCATCGGATTGAAATTGGAATTCAGGTAGATATCCGATTGCGTCCTGCCGCGCAGAGCCTTGCTATCCAGCGTCAGGAAGTTGATCGGATCGGTCCCGTTCATATCCGTGAAATCCACCGTCCGGCCGCGATCCCGGGCCGTGCTAATCTGAACACCTCGAATATCGTTGAACGTGCCGCCCTGGATGACGTTTTGGCCATTGATCGGCGCGTCAATGCCCACTGAAAATCCCTGCACGTTCACGTCGATGTACTGGAACCCGCTGGTAACGTCGTTGCGATCAAAACCTTTGCCCTGGGGGTTCTTGAGGTTTCCGGTGAGCGTGACATTCTTGAACGTCATGTTGGCCGTGTAGGGGTCGAAAATCGGCGCGCTATTCGTCTTCCACGCCGAGAAGTTTTCGACCACTGTGCGGCGGCCATCCGTGACGTTCAAGAGACTGAACCAGGACTCAAACCCATCGCCGCTGGCAAAGGCGACGTTTCCGGAAAATTTCCGCAGGGGCACGTCGCCCACCGCGACGGTCGCCTGCCCATGCGCCCACGACGGATCGGCCAACGTGTCCGCGTCGATCGTGGTGATGCCCAATCCCTTCTGATCGAGGCCCACTGGAAAAAAGACGTATCCCGAGCTCCGCTGCCCGGCCACCACGTTGTTGGTGACCGAGACATTGCCGCCCTGCAACCAGAACCCGACGCCTTCGTGTCCAAAATCCTGAAATTGGCGGCGGGATTCGATGCCGTCGCCTGATCCTTGTGAATGGATTGCGATATTTCCGTCGAATGAGCCGGTCTCGTCACCTGCCTCGGTGACATAAGCCGCGCCGGTCGCGTTAAACACGACATTTCCGGACACGTCGACATTCGACGAGTGATTGACGATGCCCCAGCCGGGGGAATCGACCACCGCCGAGTCGGAAATGCTCGCCTGGGCCGATCCGGCGTCCGATCCGGTGCGATGGAAGTGCACCGCGTAGCGCCCGCGCGGATTTAGCCCCGTCCGGGCGATCTGGAGCTTGGGCGTTCCATCCGCGTTGAAGACTGGATTTCCATCCGCATCCACCACCGGAACATAAACGCGATGCGTTCCATCGATCGTATTGACCGTCTTGCCAATCACGTCCGTCGTCATCTGGCCCGGATGATCGGGATCGGGCACCAGGACAGGATCGTCAATCGGGGTCCGCTTGTCGGTTCGGCCAAGCCCATAGAATCCCGCGGCGATCACGTGCACATTGGGGTTGTGCATGAACATGACGTGGCCGCGATGCGCGATCGTGTTGTCGCCTATGGCAACACTTTCAGATGAAAAGGCGACGTTACGCGTCACATCGGAAATGTAAACCGACCCCAGAGAGTGATTGTATTTGAGCCCGGCGGTCGTCAGCGGACCACCGGAGTCGGCGAAGTCGCCCAGCGTGATCGTTGAGCCGTTGATCGCTTCGATGGCGAGCTCTTCATCTTGGTTATTGCCGTTGGCATCGGTCGCCGTATCGCCGGTGATGACCAGACGATCGCCCACTTTCCAGCCGGTGGGAATTGATCCCAGACTGAGGGTCGACGTGCCTGCCGTTAATGCGGTATTGAGCTGGACAAAACTGGTGACGGTAGAGCCATAAATGCTCACTTAGCCGTGGGAAACCAGGCCTCGCGAGAATTGAAGCGGGTCCCAGTTGAGATCGATATCGCGATTGCTGCCGTCGTTGGCGGTGCCATCGGCGAAGACGACCTGGGCGGTTACGTTTGACGCCACCGGGTCCGAAGCGGTGCCGATATCCAGCACGCCTTGCGGCGAAACGATGAACGTGTCCACCAGCAACTCCGTATTGACGTGCGTATTGAACGTCAAAACACCGTCGTCGCGGATCGTATGCAGCGCCAGCCGATTGCCGCTGGCATCGATCGCTTCATCCCCATCCACTGTCACAGTCGTCGCCGCGCTAATGACGACGTTTGCATTCGAGCCGGGCGTCGTGCCGTCGGCAACCCAGGTATTCGTGGTTGAGTTGAAATGATTCCAAACCGTTGGATCGGACCAGTTGCCGCTGGCAACCGATTTATATGTCGCTGCCGAATCCGGCACCAACGCGAAGACCGCAGCATGTTCTGCGTCCTCTGCCGCGTTGGCATGCATCAGGAGCCGCGCTTCCAGGCCTTCGATATTTGGGAGCCTTTGCGGCCACTGCCGACTCCACCCCTGCTTAGACTGATTTCGACGGATATTTCGGTTCCTCGTCCTCATACTCGTTTCCTCCCGCACAAGTGGAGGCCGTGGTGTTTCTCCCACAGCTTCTCACTTCCACCGCAATTGCCCCTTTTTCCGCCGCCCTACAGATCGACTTGTCACCTTAGGTCCGAAAACAAAATGAGGATTCATTTCCGAATTCAGTCAAAAAATAGGCCGGTTTATGCCACTCCCCCAAGTCGTGTGATTTATGACAAAGTTTTAGAAAGCGAGGAATTGACGACGTGCAGAGACAACAGCCGGCGATGCTGTTTGACCCGATTACGAAACAGGCCGCAAAAATACTCGAGAACCCCCGCGACCTGCGTGCTCGTACGCTTCCACGACTTGCGATAATGGATATCCGATCCCCTCGGATGCCTTGAATTGTCCCATATCAAAATATTTTGTCATCTGCGCCAGCATTTGCGCGGCCACGACCGCATCGATCGGTCGAGTATCCACCCCTAAAATGTGCAGCATCTTGCGGTATATGCTGCGCAAGTTGAATGTCGCCCGCCCATCCCGCGGCGCCGTGATCACGGGAATCCGCCCATGGATTCCCGCCGCCTCGACGGCCTGCTCAAACATCGTTCCGCTGGTATCAAACACCACATCCGCCCGACGTTGATTCGTTAAAGTCGCGACAGCCTCCGCCAGATTCACTGTTTTGGAATTAATCGCCTCATCCGCCCCAAACTTGCGAGCGATTTCCGCATCTTCATCCGACCGCACCACCCCGATCACCCGCGCTCCGTGTGACTTGGCGATCTGTACCGCCGCCCCGCCGACACCCCCCGCCGCCCCGATGATCAGTGCCGTCTCCCCCGATCGTATTGCCGCCGCCGACACCATCGTCGACCATGCCGTGACAAATATCAGCCCGGCACTTCCGACCGAGTCCATCGACATCGATGCCGGCTTCAATACCACCGCATCTCTGGGCAAAAGAATAAATTCCGCGTGGGTGCCATCCCGCGTAAAACCAATGTCGCCCCCGCTTCCCCACACCTCTTTGCCCACCAGATCATCCGGCCCGCGCGCGACCACTCCCGCAAAATCCCGACCCGGCACGCGCGGCAACGTGGTCCCATGCATCGTCCCCGCCACATTTTTCACATCGCTCGGGTTAATCCCCGCCGCCCGAACCTCCACAAGCACCTCATCCCCACGCGGCTGAGGCGTCGGCACCTCCTCCACCTTGAGTTGCTTGGGCTCACCGAACTGACGGATGACGACCGCGCGCATGCAAGATGTCTCTACTGACGTACTACCGGCAATTTTACTGTCGGCAAGACTCGCTCAATTTCTGCCCGGTGCTTCTCCAGCCATGCCGGCAGCATCAACTTAGCCCCTAATTGATCCGCCGGCTGATCGACTGTGAAACCCGGATTTTCTGTCGCAATCTCAAACAGCACGCCCCCTGGCTCTCGATAATAAATCGAATGGAAATACGTCCGATCCATCACTGGCGACACATTGAAATACGCCCCGGCGATGGTTTTCCGCCAGGCTTCCTGCTGTCCATCATCCGGCGTACGAAATGCCACATGATGCACCACTCCCGCCCCCATGCTGCCATGCCTGGCATCAGGCACGCACACCAGATCAATCGTCGAGGCAAATCCATCGCCCACGCCAGCTTGATACCGAAAACGATTCTGATCGCTGCTGGTGGCCTTAAACCCCATCACATCCGTCAACAACCGTGCCGTATTTTCATATCCCTCTTCGGAAATCGTGATGCTATGAAATCCTCGAATCGCCTCTGCGACCGGAATCGGCCCGGCCGCCCACGCCTGGCCCTTGGGCTCCGCTCCGCCGACGATTTCCAACTGCATCCCATCGGGATCGACAAAGCTCAAAACGCGCTCGCCAAATCGCTCCGTCGTCCGCGGATTCAGCCCCTTCTCCTTCAATCGCCCTACCCAGTAATCGATTGCGTTCGCGGGCACCGCATACGCCGTCACCGTCACCTGCGGCGGGCCAATCCGCCCCCGATGTGCTCCCGGCCAGGCAAAAAATGTCAAAATCGTCCCCGGCCTTCCCAATTCATCCCCGTAATACAGGTGATAGCTCCCCGGATCGTCGAAATTCACCGTCAACTTCACCAAACGCAATCCCAAAACGCCGCAGTAAAAATCGATGTTCTTCTGCGCATCGGAAGTGATCGCCGTCACATGATGGAGTCCGGGAATGATTTTCTCATCGCTTGCCATGGCTTGCTTCCTCGCCTCCCGCTTCAACCATTCGTTGCAACATGAACCGGCTGACCTCGATCTCATCTTCGCTGATCGTGTGCGGCATTCCCGGATAGCGCCGCAGTTCCACCGCCGCCCCCATTTTGCTGAGCACGCTTTGATTCTCTTGCACGCGACCAAAACGC
>CAZCKE010000080.1:0-11963 GCA_964499005.1 uncultured Tepidisphaeraceae bacterium | reverse complement strand
TACTCCGGGGGAGGGCTAGGGTGGGGGTTTCCCCAGTAGACTTTCAGGATTTCACCAGCGTCTTTTGATTTGTGATCCCCGACCGCCATCCCATCAGAGCCGAGCGGCTTCGCCGCCACCCCCATACGCCCCTTAGTGCAAATAAGCGTCCCCTTGACCGTTAAACGAATTCCCTTGCCCATCGAACCGATTCTTCTGCCAATCCGAAAAATCCCGCGGAATCTCAATCTTCCTCATCGGCTTGCTATCCGGCTTCAACCACGCCAGTAACTGGTCATGCGAGAAACTCTCATCCCGCCCATCGCGAATGATCGCCCCAGTCTTCGCATCAATCACCGCCAGCGACGGCACCGTCTCGATGTGAAATTGCTTGGCCAGTTCCGGATGCGCGTCGATATCCACCATCACCGGCACATAGTCGAACGTCGCATCCGCAATCTCCATCCGCGACCAGCCGTTCTTCGCCAGCTCCTTGCAATTCGGGGAATCCTCCCGCTGAAATTCCACCAGCAACGGCTTGTGCTTCGCCGTCGCTTCCGCCACCGCATCGTTCCAGTCGCTTCCCCACGCCACCATCCCTCGTATCCCCTCGCCGGCAACTGCCTTTTGCACCACATGAAAGGCATATCGCAGCCCGACCGCGACCAGCATCATCATAACCAAGCCGAGTATGAGATTGACGCCGTTTTTCATGGATGAATGGTTACCCCCATCAGGTTTTCGGCCACTTTCCGCCAACACTGAAGGTCCCACGCAATGTGAAGGGGGCTGGAACCGCCGGTTGAATTCCTCCGCTGCCTCTAACACCGCTTGAGATTCTTCTGCGATGGATCGCAGCCCTCGACAACCTCCCGATGCCCGTATATCCCATGTATATCCTTAGGAGGCATGATGGCATCACAACCCGTCGAAAAAATCAGCAAGGTCGCTCGTTGGGGAAACAGCCTCGGCTTGCGCATCCCTCAGGAAGGCGTCGACCAACTTCAGCTAAAAGAAGGCCAATCCGTCAAACTCCGCATCAAAGGCGACGTCATCACCATTCGCCCCGCCAGGTCTCGCAAAAAATGGACCGAGAAAGACCTTCTCAAGGGTGTCACCCCCTCCATCTGCGGTCCCGACCTCATCCCGAACCGCGCCGGTAAGGAACTGTTTTGAGCAAGCAAACCTACCACCCCGAGCGCGGCGACATCATTCACCTCAATCTCTCCCCTTCCGCCAGCCACGAACTCACCAGACCCCACTTCGCCCTCGTCCTTAGCACCTCCCGTTTCTCCAAGGCCACCGGCTTCACCATCGTCGTCCCCGGCACCTCCAAATACCACGCCGACCAGCGCCTCCTCAACCAACAACTCATGGTCCCGCTCCCCCCTCTCCCCGGCCTCTCGAAAGATGGCTGGCTCTACCCCCACCAGGTCAAATCCCTCGACTACCGCGACCGCGGCGTCTCCTTCGTCACAAAACTCAACGACGACGATTTCCTCATCGACATCATGGACCGCGTCCGCGCCTTCATCGATCCCGATTCCGTAATCTAGCGCCTCCGCAACGCACTTCCCTCAATTCATCATCTATCATTTCACCGCCCTTTCCAAACAAAGACCCCCGACCATCTTGAAAATCCCTGCATCGACCTTTTGCTTATCCGATCTTCGCTAGATTGAGTGATGATCCCATATAGCCGATCACCTTCTTAGCCGATCCCTCCGCGTTGATTTCTCTGAATTCCAGCATACGGTTGTGACATGTTTCTGACGGCGCTTGGCAGACTGGGTTCAGAAGTGATCGCGCCAAGCGAGTCGCTTGACCTTCACGTTTTCATTGATGCCGGGGGCCGCGCAAATTCGAAGCGTGTTTGGGGCGGCCTCGCCCTGTTGGACTCTCGCGAACTATCATGGGTTGATTCCGAACTGGCCCATCTTCGTGCATCATTTCCTGGCGCGCTCAAGCCAACGGGCGAACTGAAAGGCAAAAATGTTCCAACACAAATTGCGAAGGACGCTGGTCTCAGGTTACGGCAGGAGGATCGTCGGATTCTATTTTGGGGGAACTGGTATCCTGAGTTCGATGGTCTTGAGCTTATCGAGATAAGGCGCCTGTTTTCGAATTTCCTGACGGACCTGCGTCCGAACGCCGCTCATCTTGAGCGATCGGAAATTGAAGCATGGCACACCGACATGCGCGATTACTTCGATAAGCTTCCGCCAGTCAATGGCCATAAGGTCATTTCAATGATAACACACTTTACTTGGTTGTTCCGCGAAATTGCGAGGGTCAACCTCGGACCCCAACTTCGCTCGGCGCATGTTATGATTGATGAGGAAAATTTGCCGACTCCGAAGCTTACCAATCGCTTTCTAACCGGTTTCGTGGCCGCGGGCCTCCAAGGGGCGGGAATGTCCAATCGCCGAACAGGCGGTTGCTTCAGGCGCATAAATACTGGTGGGTGTCATGTGACTGTGGACGCCTCCGCCAAATCTGATAAGCATGCCGGCCTCCAGTACGCAGATATTCTGCTTCAGGTTGTGCAGAGAAAACTGCCCGGATTCACGGCGAAAGGAAATGGAGCGGAGACGTAACCAGAAAACAATTAATCGCGTCTCAGTTTCATCTCTCTACTCCTCGATATCGACTGTGTCACACCTCTTATCGTATTATCCACCGGGGCGAGGTGTTGTAAACGAATGGAAACGAGGACCGGTTGATGAACGAACAACTCGCCAAGATCGACGCTGCTTTTGATCGACTCGAGGAGGCGCACTTCCATATCCATGCAATGGAATGTGCGTATCACCTTGCTAGCCCCTTTCGCTGGACCCTCAACTCATTTTTGCGGTCACTCAGGGAAGTTCCTCAAATTCTTCAAATGCAGCTACAAAATGAACCGGGTTTTGTCGATTGGTATCGACCCAGACGTGAAGAACTCTCCTCCGACCCACTCATGTCATTTCTTTCCAGACAACGCAACTTCGTGGTTCATCGAGGAATGCTTGTGCCGAAGAGCCATGGCACCATCGGAATCACCGAGGGTCACGGCATTAAACTTGGACTCAAAATGCCAATTGACCCACTCCATGACAGTGATGTGGCGATGGATCAATATTTGCGGGCGTCGAAGCAAGCGGGAGATGTGCTCGGCATTCTTGAGGATGACGAGGAGTCTCTGCCTTGTATCGAGAGAGAGTGGCGAATGGAGCCTTTCGATGAAGAAGTGCTTGAACTCTCATCTCGCGCGTGGGCGCGCATAGCTGCTCTCACGCGCGACGTCCTCGGTTGGCTCGGGACCAATACGCCCACACGGCAACTCGACTGCCGACATTCAGCTCAGAATATTCGATTCAAGCTATATCAACGTGAAGACCTCAGGCAGCGTCTTGAACAGCTTACAACCCAGGATATGAAACGGGAGGACATGAAACAAGGGACATGAAACGGGAACGTAGAAATTCGAGATAGTCACCCATTTCGGCACAATCGCGGAACACCCCCGCCTCGCGCGCAAACTCATCAAATCTCATACACCAACGCCCAATCAACGCGCTGCTTCTTCCCTGTTTCTCTTGATCTTTCCACGCAATTCCTCTCACCCAATAAACGCCCCCACACTCATCGAAAAACGCTCGGCCAGTTTGATCGCATGCGCCTTGCTGATCTGGCTGGCTCCGCTGAGAATTTTCGAGCCCAGCGAACGCTCTCCCAAAAGCCTCCCCAGGTCCGATGCGTTCATCCCGTTGACCTCCATCAAATGCCGGAGTATCTAAAGCGGCGTCGCATCACTCTCCATCGGGTAATTCTTCTCGTCGTACGCTTCAATCAGTTGCGTCAGAGTATCCAAATACTCCTGCTGCCCCTTGGTTAGCCTGTTCTTGATCGCCAGCTTATCCATGATCTCTTTGGTGTTCTCATAGTCCACTTTGTCGGCAATTGCCTTGGGCACATAGTTTTGTGATTTGTGCCGCGGATCAGGCGTCTCGTATTCGATCATTCGTTTTGCCATGATTTCACCCGCCTACGTGCAGACATGCTTGTCAGACGAATCGCTATACCGTCCCGATGCCGCGCCTCATAATCCACCACATAAGCAACACCAATCCTACCACCCAGATAACGATCCCCAGCCCGGCCAGTGCAAGCCGGTGACACAATCGCATCTTTTCCGCTTTATTCCCCGGCTCATCCATCCCTATTGTATCCTCGCCGTGATTGTAAAACCCTTGTAGCGATGCCGAATTCCATCAAATCCCCTCTCAAGTCGTGCACGCAACTCGCTTCAACTCCGCCCTGCAAGCCGCATCACATTCATTTCACGCGCGTCTCCAAAAAATATTTTCCTTTTAAAACTTTCCAACTCCGCACAGCACTGCCGCCAATCGAATCTCTCGACTAGCGCGCACACCTTCCCTATATAAGGGGCCATGGGGTGAAGGTTCATTTGCGATTATTTCTAACTTCTCGCCTGCTCTTAACTTACCCGCGAAAACCCACCCCAATCTAATTTCGTTTGGCGCGCGAACCCCTGTCTATTTTGTCTCCAGGACTGATTTTCAATTCTCAACCCTCGCGCTCCAAATCACTTACGCAAAATCGCAATGGCGCACGATCAAATCGCGCTCACCTGAGCCGGTCGAAGGCAAATCCTCTGTGTCCCACAGCCTACGATCATTTCGCGATTGCTGCCCAGATGTTCCGTACTGCGCGCAATGAAAATCAACGCGCGATCATGCCCCCGTGGATTTGAAGAAGATCAAACTCGCCGGAATCACGACCCCGCCTCACCCAAATCCGGATGAATCCCCGCCCGGCGTGGTCATTTGAATGACCACGTCTTTCAAAAACCCTGGATGCACGATTCACCTCGGATCGGTATGAGCACACAAACCTGGTCTGGAAGATGAGCCGGAAATAAGTTCCGACAGGGAGGCCTTTGCGGGCTGTAGGGCCGAAAAACGTCCCAATAATCAGAATAATCAGCTTGTCCCGGCTGCACTTTTATCCGATTAATATCTGATAGTGGGAAGGAGCCCGCGCGCTGTTGGTGGAATGGCGCAACGCGGTTTTAGGCTTGACACTTTGTCGTACACGTTCTACGTTGAGTCCAATACTAGCCTGACGTTGGGGTTTCACGTTGGGTTTTGAGTAAATCGGTCCGATGGATGCGATGTATCCCGGCCGAATAGAGGGTCATGTCGCGAGCACCTAAAACTCCCGCCAGCGCGTCGGCGCAAAACAGCGCTTCCTCTCTGGACACCGAAGTCGGCAAGGCCGTCCTCGACATGGGGCTGGCCACCAAGACCGAAATCGAGTTCTGTCGGGAACAGCAAAAGCAAGCCTCCGATCCCAATGCCCGCAGCCTGGCCGACCTCCTGGTCGAGCATAACTTCATCACCGTCAATCAGGTCAAGCGCATCCGACAGGCACTGACGGAAAATAAATCGGGCCAGATTCCCGGCTATCAAATCCTGGGCAAGCTCGGCAAAGGGGCCATGGCCACCGTCTACAAGGGGCGGCAATTGTCCCTGGACCGCATCGTCGCGGTGAAAGTGCTGCCCAAGAAGATGAACGAGAACCGCGACTTCGTCGATCGCTTCCATAAAGAAGGCAAGGCCGCCGCCAAGCTAAGCCACAACAATATCGTGCAGGCCATCGACGTCGGTGAAACCCCCGAGGGGTATCACTATTTCGTGATGGAGTACATCGAAGGCAAGACGCTCTACGACATCATGGCCCCTCCGCCCAATGGCGACGGCAAGAGCTTTTCCGAAGCCGAGGCGCTGGACGTGACGATCCAGATCGCCGACGCGCTGGCACACGCGCATCAGCGCGGGTTGATCCACCGCGACGTGAAGCCCAAGAACATCATCCTGACGCCGCACGGGGTCGCGAAGCTGACCGACCTGGGTCTGGCGCGTCAGACCGAGGACAAGAAGGCCGCTGAAATGGAAGCGGGCAAGGCGTACGGCACGCCGTATTACATCAGCCCCGAGCAGATTCGCGGGGACCGGGACATCGATTATCGAGCGGATATTTATTCGCTGGGGGCGACGCTGTACCACCTGGTGACGGGCCGGCCCCCGTTTGAAGGCGACACCCCCGCGGCGGTGATGCACCAGCATCTGCGTCAGCCGCTGACTCCCGCGGACCACATCAACACGGCCCTGTCGACGGGCGTGGGCGAGATCATCGACGTGGCGATGGCCAAGAAGCGTGAAGAGCGGTTCGCCTCGATGCAGGACATGCTCGAGGACCTTCGGGCGGTTGCAAACAACGAAGCCCCGCAGCATGCCAGGCGGGCGATTGACCTGGATTCGCTGGCCAAGATTGAAGAGACCGGCAAGACGGTGGATATCATTCCCAGTCCGCCGGAAGAGCCGCCGCCGCCCGATTTCAAATGGCCCCTGCTCTGGGGGATCGCCGCCGTGGGGGGATTGTCGCTGATCGCCAACGCGGTGCTGGCGGTTTTCCTCGCGATGAAGAAATAGCCCCTCCTGAATTCGCTTCGCCGGCGCAGTAGCCTTCATCCGCCAATCCCCTTAACATCTGGGGACTGATGGAAGCACGAGTAGGATTTATCGGGCTGGGGATCATGGGCGCGCCGATGGCGCTGCGGCTGCTGGAGGGGGGCTCGCGCCTAACCGTTCATTCCCGATCCAAAAGCAAAGCATCCAAGCTGCTGGGAAGAGGCGCGCAATGGGCCGCGACGCCGGGCAAGGTCGCGGAGCAAAGTGACGTGGTCTTCATCTGCGTGACGGACACGCCGGATGTGGATGCGGTCATTCGTGGAGCCGAGGGCGTACTGGCGTCGGCACGGCGCGGGATGGTGATCGTCGATCATTCGACGATTTCGCCGTCGGCGGAGCGGCAACTGGCCGATGAACTCGCGGGGCGCGGGGCGTTTCTGTTAGACGCGCCGGTTAGCGGCGGGGATGTCGGCGCCAAGAACGGAACGCTCTCGATCATGGTCGGCGGCGACCGTGGCGCGTTTGACCGCACCGAGCCGCTGCTCAAGAAGATGGGGACGACGATCACCTACTGCGGGCAAAGCGGCTGCGGGCAACTGACCAAGCTGGTGAACCAGATCCTGGTGAGCGTGACCAACCTGGCGGTGTGCGAGGCGCTGACGTTTGCCAAGAAATATGGGCTCGATCTGGACAAGACGATTGCCGCGCTCTCGGCGGGAGCGGCGGGGTCGTGGCAATTGGCCAACCTGGGCCCGCGAATGGTCGCGGGGGATTTTCGGCCGGGGTTTACCATCAACCTCCAGCAGAAGGACCTGCGGCTGGTGCTATCGGCGGCGGAGGAATCGAAAATCTCACTGCCGGCGGTGAGCCTGACGCATCAACTGTTCACGGCCGCGGAAGCGGCGGGCCAGGGGAAGGATGGGACGCAGGCGCTGTTTACGGTGGTGGAGAAATTGGCGTCGTTGCATTAGTGGTTGGTGGTTAGAGGGAAGCCCTTCTACGAAGCTCATGGCAGACCCTTCGACACAGCTCAGGGCAGGCCGTTCGGCGGGGCTCAGGGCAGGCCCTTCGACTAGGCCCAGGGCAAACCCTTCGACACAGCTCAGGGCAGGTGAGACAGAATGGGGCGCTTTGGGGCGCTTTTGGGGTTTTGATTAGTGTATGCTAGCTTATTGGGCGACTGTAAGGGTTTGGGAATTGAGGGGTTGTGAAGGAATTAGGGTTTGGGGCGGGCGAGACATGGATGAGTGCGCTTCATTAGTTTGTTGGGGGTTTAACAAATATTGTTGGTCAAGATTTTCTGATCAGCCCTTTGGTTTCAAAAGCAGGATCATTTCAGAGGACATTTGACGCGCGTCTCTGTGGGAATTGTTTCCACCCAAAGTGCTGAATCGTGTTTTGACTTTTTTCTTCACCACCTTGAACCAATGCTCTGCGCGATTTAGAACCTTTGTGCCAGACAACCCGTTGCTGCATTTATTCGCTGGAAACGTCATAACGACTGTACATCCCGTCTGAGACAATCGTTCGAATAATCGTTCCAGCGCACCGACCGACTCGCCTTTGCGGCTAAACGATGACGCTGGCCTCTCCTCGTGAGGTGGATATCTGCCAACGCCGGTTACATTTCCACAACTTCCGCGCGCGATGGTCTCGAGCACATGATAGAACCTGCTGTAATGCACGCCTGAGTATGGTGGGTCGACGAAAACTAGATCTGTATGGTTGAAGTTCTTGGCGATTTCTACAGCATCGGCGACCTGCGCTGCTCCTTTTACCCGTGCGAAGGATGGCCCGAGTGAAGAGATCGCTTTTCGCGCGTATGCCAATGGACACCGCATCCACGCTTCTCGCAAAAACGGACCGGCCGAGTGATTTGCCTTGAATGGCTGCGCCGTATGGCCGGGTGAAGCCGCACACTGACTCGCAGCGATGATAGTGATCGCACGGCAAAACACTGCTGAAGGTTTTGCTTTGGGGATCGCTTGTAACATCGCGTCAAAGGTCGGTGCTTGTGTCGGACTTAATTGGTGTCCGCCATAACTGTTCCAGATTACACCGTCAGGAATCGAGGCTTCGCAAATCCTTTTGGCTCCGTGCGACCAAGTGGCAGTGTTTAATCCGCTGGAATCAAGTCGAGAAGCTACGCTCCATTTTTGAAACTGGCTGCGCGTTATTTCGGCTCGTACCAGCCAGTCCAAAGCGACGTCGACGCATTGGTCGGTTTTTGTGCGAGATAAGACCGCAGATGCCAGGACAATTGCGTAGGATTGGAGATCAAAGGCCTGAACAGGTTTATCGATGTTTTGTGCGACGAACCAGGACACGCTTGCAGCCCCGCAAAATAAATCAATGATCCGATCACTTTTCGCGGACTCTGTCTTTAGAAGCGACCCAAGCCCATTCTGCAACATTGCTCGTTTGGAGCCCATGTATTTCATGTGTTGCCCACAGTACTAAGATCTAATGGCTTAGTGACAAGCTGGAAATTGAGGAATTGAGTGGCCCAAGACGGAACTCGCTGAACTTTCCAAAAACGATTGCCTCCACCAAGTATCTCATCTACAAGTCTTCGAAACGTGACTAGTCTGTAATAGGCAATTAGTTGGGTACTCTCAACATCGGGGCACTTGCTGATTTGGGGAAGAGGTGGGGCCTTGAGTTCAATCTTGGTGATGTAATCGATTCGCGAACCAAGATTATCGGCATTCAGCGGCCGAAACATCGGATAAATGGTAAGGTGGTCGATATAGCTCGCTTTGTCTCGATGACCCACGTCACTATCGGCTGGCGCGCCATCGTTAATGGTAAAAAAATCATCAGCCGCAAAGTGTGGGTCTGCTTTAACCACCCTCCAGTAAAATTTGTGTTCGCGATCCTTTGCATTTTTTGAATCAAAAGTGCATACGGATTTACCATTAGTGGTGCTCAATCGCACTAACCGCTTGTTTCGAAAGAGTTGGAAATGGCCGAGCAAATGTGCTGCTGCTCGAACTGCATAATGACTCGAATAGTATCCGCACACTGCTGCCCAGATTGGGCTCACTTCTGTTAAAGAAGCAGAAATAAGGAAACTGTGAACCGATCGCTGCCACATCTCGACTGCCGCAGTTATAAACATGGCGGCAATTTTCGGGGTCACTTCAATATCATGCGGCAACTGAACGTTAGCTTTAGGTATATACTTTATAAGGGCCGCAGATAAAGAGCCCACTGCGGGAAAAGAATTTGCAGCAGCCGTCTTATTTAGCGGCGCAAATGCGGCGGCTACGTGAGTGCGAAATTTCGGATCAATCGGTGCCACTATTTTTCCAGAGACCGTGCAATCGTGTTGCGATTTGCTTCAGCCTTCGACGCCATTTGTTCGGCGTCGAGACTATCGATCCTTTTGGACGCTGTGACTGCGGCCCAAAGCAGATCTCTGAATTGTGCTAATCCACCACTTCCGAGGAATCCTTTCTCTTTGAATGCCGCCTTGTCAATAAATATATCGTCTTCAAGTAAGCCGGCGTTCTTCATTACCCCTTTAAGCCATGCTTCGAGAACCTCGGCAGCCTTGTCTGACGAGAGAGGTACCTTAGCGCTCTTTAGCCTCCAAATGCAGGCGGGAATAAGAGTGAGAAACGACACAAGCACCCTTCCTTGATAGGCGACATTCGATGGATCGAGTTCCAGTGATTCGTCAACATCGTGCTGCCTTCCCGTTGCCTTCAGCCAGGTATCCAAGGCTTGAGCAAGAAAGCTCGCTTGCGATTCAAGACCGTTGATATCGGCATTTACCATATGCGGAATGGCCTCTTCAATCGCTACGTTGAGGGTTGCAAGTGCCACAACGTCCTTAACGCCGTACTTAATTCCGGGTATCTGAACCATTCCCTTCAACGGACCGACTTCAAGCATCAACTTCCTTCCGAGATCCTGAGCGCGCTCTTTATCATCAAGTGGCCCTCGAGGTCCGCGAGCCGTCGGAAACAAATCCGCAACTAGCGACCGATCCACTTTCTTTTGGTAAAAATTGACGTCGATAAAAATCTGCGCTTGCCTGCGGGGGGGATCGCCTTTCTTGTCCAAGTCAATAAAAATTTCCGCGGGCACATCCCAATCAACCTCTAATTTTGCCGTTTCGTTCATGATCATCACAGCGAGATAAGCGCCATTAATACGGTGCTGACCATCAATAACAGCAAAATTGAGAGCCTCGTCATTCTCGTCAAAAACTAAACTAGCCGCTTTGCTGGGGCCGCCCGGACTGAATTTGCTTTGCAGTTTAATATTCTTCAAGGTTGCGCCGTTCACGTGTAGGAGGATATTGGAAAAAGTCGGATACTCGCTTCGCTCGAATCCGATTACTCGTGGAACCTTTGGCGGCCACTCTCGCCCGCGCTCGTGCTTTTTTGGCTCATATATGTCCCGGAAATAATCGTCTAAGCGATCGGGTGCGTCTTCGACCTCACGCTGCAACAAATAACCGGCGATTTGCGCTACCCGCTTCCAATCAAGTGACCTTTGAATGGCCTTGACCTTCTCTGGATCTCGATGTGGCGTGTGTGGCGTGCCCGGCCACCATTCCATTAATTTCTTCACACTCAGTGCCGCTAAACAGTGATTTGCACCCTGCAAATTCTTCTGAACGAATGGATTATCCGGAACAAGCACCGAGAGAGTCTGCATCGAGGTAGGGGTAAGTCGCATCGTATGATCCTTCTCAATAGACGCCTGGCTCGACAATCTATAGCGGTGCAAGTCGCGTTGGAAGTTCTCAGTATCCCTAGAGTTTCTGCTTCAATTATCCTCTTGTGATCGCTGGCAGAGCCTCCCTAGGGAAATGATAGTGAATGGGGTGGGAATTCTACAAATGATTGGAGCGGAAGCATCAGGTCGTCAGTTATTGTGTACCTGTTTATTGAGCGCCAAACATTCGCCGGTAACGCGACAAGGCGGTGAGGGGGAAATAGAGGCGATACAAGTGGTATTTGAGGTAGAAGACTTTGGGGAAGCCGGTGCCGGTGTACCAGGGTTCGGGCCAGTTGCCGCTCTCATCTTGGTGCGTGATGAGCCAGTTCAGGGCGCGTTGGGCGCCCTCGTCATTGGGGCCGGAGGCGGATAAGAGGCCCATGGCGCCCCAGGCGGTTTGGGAGGGGGTGCTGGGGCCTTTGCCGATTAAACTCGGGTCTTCGTAGGATTGGGCGGATTCGCCGAAGGAGCCGTCGGGTTTTTGGACGCTTCGGAGCCAGTCGGCGGCGCGGCGGATGTAGGGTTGGTTCATATTTTCGCCGACGGCTTTGAGGCCGGTGAGGATTTGCCAGGTTCCGTAGACGAAATTGACGCCCCAGCGTCCCCACCAGCCACCGTTTTTGTCCTGGTGTTTTTTGATGAAAGCGATGCCGCGTCGGACGGCGGGGTGGGAGGCGTTGAGGCCGCAATGGCCGAGGCCCTCGAAGACGCGGCCGGTGATGTCGGGGCAGGAGGGGTCCTGCATGGCGTTGTGATCGGCGCAGGGGATTTTTT
>CAZCKE010000079.1:0-12150 GCA_964499005.1 uncultured Tepidisphaeraceae bacterium | reverse complement strand
GCTCTCCGACCGGTTCCGCTCAACAGTACCAGGGCTCGGTGAGGTAGGGGATGGTACAGCGCGCCGCTGTCGGCGACGCGAGCAGAGACGCCAGCGGCTCTTCCCTCTCCATCGTCTCGTGCAGGAGCTTCCAGGTTTCAGCAAAGATGCTGCGGCGGGAGGCGCCGGACTGGGAGAGGCGCGCAATCATTCCTCCCAAGTCGCGCTGGAGCTGGTCAAGTCCCAGATTCAGATCACGGTTGCGGACACGGGCGTGGGCATTGGGGCGGAGTTTCTGCCGCATTTGTTCGAGCAATTCCGCCAAGGGGATGGCTCGATCACGCGCCGGCACGGCGGTTTGGGATTGGGATTGTCGATCGTTAAAAATCTCGTCGAGCTTCACGGCGGAACGGTGCGAGCGCACAGCGCGGGCGAAAACCAGGGCGCCACGTTCATCGTTTGCCTGCCGTTGGCGGCCGTTTATCGCGACGCCGAGCCGCAACGACGGCATCCCCGCTCTTCGCCGTTGCTGGAATCGCCGATTGTCGTCGCGTCGCTGGCGGGGTTGAAAATTCTGGTCGTTGACGATGAGCCGGATGCGCGGCAGCTCGTGAAGCGCGTTTTGAACCTGCACGATGCGCAGGTATTCACCGCGGGATCGGCGGACGAGGCGCTGCCGCTGATTTCACAATATAAGCCCGATGTGCTGGTGAGCGATATCGGGATGCCGAACGTGGACGGATACGAGTTTCTGCGGCGCGTGCGTGGGTTGCCGGATTATGCCGACAAGATGCCGGCGATTGCGTTGACGGCTTTTGCGCGTTCGGAAGACCGGACGAAGGCGCTGATGGCCGGTTACCTGGTGCACGTGGCCAAACCGGTGGAACCATCGGAGTTGGTCGCGACGATCGCGGCTGTCGCCGGGCGGACGGGTTTGCAATGATTGGAGATTTCGAGCTATTTGGGGTCGGATTTGGGGCTGGGGATGATTTTGGGGTGGGTGATCTGGCCGGGAGCCAGGGAGACATTTTGAAAGTCGACCCATTGAAATGGGCGGGTGCGGAATTCGATGGTCGCGACATCAGCCAGGACGATGTTGGGAAACAGAATGTCGGTTTGCATCAGATGGGTTCCGGATTCAGACAGGCTGGACCGCCACTGGCCCACGACGTCCCCCTTGCTGGTATGAGCGACGATCTGGATCTGGTCTTTGGGCTTGTCAGTGGGTGGAACGGAGATCAGGGCCCGACATATGACTCCCTTGGGAGAATCGGACGCGGGGAAAATGCGAGCTAGAGGGATCTCGCCCCGGCCCAGGGCCGCCTGATCGTCGGTGCCGAGCGAGGGATTGTCGGCGACGGCCGCGCTGGTCCAGTCGCCGACGGCAATTGCGGCGCTGAATGCCGTGGTTTGGGTATCTTTTGGGAGAAAGACGCAAAAGTACTGCCGGTCATTTTGGCCGTCCATAAAGATCATGGCGCCACGCGAGGAGCAGTAAAACGCGGTGCCAATGTCCGGCAAGGGCTTGGAGCCAGCAATTCGCCAAAGGGTCTGATATTGGACGGCGGGCTGGGGGAGACGTATTTGAAATCGCGGCCCGGGCGGGAGGTTCATCGGTTTTCCATCGGGGGCCCAGGATTTGTCGCCGGTTGCGTCGGGAGAATAAATTCCGATCAATTCCATCACGACACCATTGGGGAATTCAAATTTGAATGAGGAGGAAGGCGCAGTCGCCGGCACTGCAAGGGGTCGGGACTTGGCAGGGGGGAAAAGGGGAATGGGGGGAGGGGATTGAGGGGCAGTGGGAGGCGAGGGGGTAGCTTGCGGCGCGGGGTTTTGAGAGGGAGAGGCGGCAAGCATCACGACGGCGCCACCGGCGCCGGTGATTACGACGCTGCCGACGATTAAAGCGGCGATTTTGGCTTTGGCCCAGGCCATCATGTGGATGGCGCGGCGGGTGATGTCGGCGACGGCGAGGGCCGGAACAGAATTTCCCGTGGCGGCGGAGAGAGCGGCGGAAGCAAGATCAACGGGGGCTTTTAGACGTGTGGCGGCGAGGGCCGTGGTCATCGCCGATCCGACACTCACGCCATGGGCGGTGAAATAGCGGCGCAGGCGTTCGATCGCGCGAGTCAGACGTTTGCGCGCGGCCTGTTCGGAGATGCCGAGGAGGGAGCCGACTTCCTGGAATTCGCGGCCCTGGAGAAAACGGAGCAGGACGATTTCGCGATCGGCGGAGCGCAAATTGGCGAGTGCCTGGTCGAGCATGGGCATCATCCGCTGGATCAACTGCTCGTGGGGATTGGGATCGGTGATCATCTGAATCTCCGGCTTGGCGGCCAAGCGTTCGTGGCGTTGTCGGCGAAGCTCGCCGCGGCGAACGTTGGCGGCGCAGTAGCGAGTGGCATTGAAGAGCCAGCCGGCAAGACCCGCGGGAGGAATACGGTCGGCTTTTTTGGCGAGAATAACGAAGACGGCCTGGGTGATATCCTGGGCAGCGGCGGGGTCGCGGGTCTGGCGCAATGCGGCGGCATAGACGAAATCGACGTGGCGCTCGATGATCTGGCCCAGCGCTTCGGTGGAGCGGTGTTGGACGTAATCGGTGAGAAGCTGGCGGTCGTCAGTCATGAGGGTCATCTATTCATCTCTGTCCGGAGCAGGGATTCTGGGACAGGGGAGAGAGCGTGGTTACTAAAAGTAACCACACCGGGTTTAAGGGGGGTGATTCGCAAAAGGGTGTATAGGGGCATATAACGATTGCGTGTCGCCGGAGGCGCTGGAACAACTTCTGCGCGAATTGCCGAAGATCGGGACGCTGATAAAAGATCGGCCGTACCGGCAAGTGTGGCGGTTTGAACTGGAGGGGCGGGGGTATTATCTCAAGTTTTATCCGCGCGGGATTTCGCGGTTGAAACGGCTGTTGCGAGGCAACCCGGCGTTGCGGGAATTTGGGAATCTTCAGGCGTTGCAAAAGGCGGGCGTGGCTTCGCCGCGGGCGGTGGCGCATCTGGTTGGATTTCGGCTCAACGGACAGGTGGGCGACGCGGTTATTCTCGAAGCCATCGAGCCCAGCGTTCCGCTGGATCGGTATGTCTCGCAACTGATGCTCGAGGGAAAACCCATCGCGAACCGGCGCGAGCTGAGCCGTCAAATCCGGGAACTGCTTGAGCACCTGGGGAAGGCGGGGCTGGGGCATAACGACCTGCACCTGGGAAATTTTTTGCTGGCCGATGGGAAAGTATACCTCGTAGATGGGTACGCGGTTCACCGGCGGGGGCTGCAATTTCCGGACATCGTGAACCTGACCAACGGCGTGCAGCACGTGGCGACCCGCACCGAGCTTATGCGGGGGTGGAACGCCTTAGGGCCCGGCGGCCCGATGCCCACGCACAACCCCGCGCGGCGGCGGCAATGGCGCAAGTTTCTGGCGCGTACGCGAGGAGAGAACGAATGGTTTGGACGGCTGGAACTGGGAAGCTGGAGCGGTTTTTTTTTCAAACGATCCAAATTCGTGCGGCGCTGGGCGCCGGCGAGCGCGCTCGAGGTTCAAGTTGAAGATTGGCAGCGCGAAGCGTCCAAGCTTTTGGGGCAAATCGAGGCGGGAGAATTACACGCGATCAAAAAAAGCAAAGGGGGGGAGGTGTTGCGCGGCAAAATTTCGCTTGGGGGGAAGGACGTGGATGTGGTCGTCAAGCGGCCGTTCCGGCGGAAATGGTATCGATACGTCAATGAGATCGGCCGAGGCAGCCGCGCGGCTCGCGCGTGGCGCAAAGCATGGACGCTTGTCGCGGCCGAGATTCCCACCGCCTGGCCGCTGGCAGTTCTGGAAAAAAGACGATTGGGGTATGTGACCGACGCGATCATCATTCTCGAGCACGTCCCGGGCCCGATGCTCACCACGGTGGATTTGGGCTTGCTTGATCCGGAATCGCGGGACGCGCTTTTCAGACGGGCAGGCCGGGTGCTTCGCCGGATCGACGAGGTGGGGCTGTCGCATTTTGACGCCAAGTCGAGCAATTGGATCGTGCGAGAGGATTCCAAGCTGGGCCCGTGGCCGATCCTGATTGATGTCGATGGGATACGAAACCGGCGATGGCACGCGCTGGGAATTTCGCGTTTGTTGCGAAGCATGGAGGAGCATCCGCTGTATTCGGTGGCGGATTCGCTGGCCCTGTGCCAGGGATATTCCCCGTTTTCGCGGAGCGAGACGCGGCAGCCGAAATGAGCGGCCTCGCCGCCGTCTTGACGCACCGTTGAGAGGCCAACATAATTCGCGACCCCTCGTCGGAGCACGAAGGGCCCGCAGTGGATGCGGCCGAAATGGCCGGCGACAAAGCGAATGACACTACCAGCGATATCGGCTTCCATCCGCGAGACGCTCTTCGGCGACATGCCGCTGGAGGTCTGGGGCAAAGAGAACGCCGAGAAGCCGTGGAATCTTTTCGCCCGGGCCCGAAAAGACGTGGCGGCCAATGACAAGGCTCACGCGAGGGCGGCGCTGAAAGAAGTGCTCGCGATGCCGGGCCTGGAATCGCGGCACTATGCGCAAGCCTGGCATTTTCTGCGGCAATTGGGGGAAATGCCGGCCGCTACCCACGCGAAGCAGGTCCTGGGCGTCATCATCGAAGTCCCGATGAATGGGGGTCTGGATCTGCTGGCGGCGTACGCGGATCATTCCTCGCGATATTTCAATTATAGCGGTTCGGCGGTGGTGATCGATTCGCCCAGCGCAGAACTGATCGCGCTGATCGACCGCTTGCTGGGTCTTGCGGCGGGAATCGTCGTCAAGATCGGCCCGTGGGAACAACCCCGGCCCGGCCCCCCGCCGAATGGGTCCATCCGCCTCAACTTCCTGACGCCGTCGGGCATTCACTTTGGCCAGGGACCGTTTGAGGATTTTGCGCGCGATCCGATGGCGGGGCCGGTGATCAATGCGGCAACGGCGCTGATGCAGGCGCTGGTCGCGATCGGACAAGCGGCGTCGGCCAAAAATCAACCCGCCAAAAAGTGATCGGCCCCGTCAGGGCAACCGCATTCTCAGCATTTTCCCCTCTCCTTGGTACTCCGGGGAGAGGGAAGGGTGAGGGGCCTGCGTGATTCACGCGAAAAATTCGCCCCTCACCCTCTCCCCATGAATACATGGGGAGAGGGGATTGATGTTGAGAATGCGGTTGCCCTGTCGGCCCTGCACGGTCCATGGCGGTTTTCCCCAACGGTGTTTTGCCTGCTATAAATTCGCCGATGGCGCGTCGAGCGGATCGGATCGATCAAGCCGCAGCAGTATTGCGGGCTGGCGGGCTCGTGGCGTTTCCGACGGAGACGGTCTACGGTCTCGGCGCCGACGCGACCAATGCGCGTGCGGTGGGGAAGATTTTTTCCGCCAAGGGCCGTCCGGCGACCAATCCGCTAATCGTTCATGTGGCGGATATTAGAACCGCGAGGAAATATGCGGCCGTTTGGCCGCGTTCGGCCCAGCGTCTGGCTCGAAGATTCTGGCCGGGGCCGCTGACGCTCGTTTTGCCCAAGGGGCGGCAGATCACGCCGAAAGCGACCGCGGGCCGGAAGACAGTTGGACTGCGGGCGCCGGATCATCCGCTGGCCCAAACGCTCTTGAAGAAATTCGGCGGCGCGATTGCGGCACCCAGCGCGAATCGATCGACGCGCGTCAGCCCGACGACGGCGCGGCACGTGACCGAGCAATTGGGCAATCGCGTCGATCTGATTCTTGATGGGGGTCCCTGCCGGGTGGGTATTGAATCGACTGTTTTGGACTTGACGGGCAAGCGGCCGATGGTGCTTCGGCCGGGCGCGGTGACGCAGGAGCAAATCGAGAAATTGATCGGCCCCGTCGACTTGTTTGAAGGCGCTGTCGGCAAGAGAAAAGCGTCCGCAAGCCCGGGATTGCAGGCCCGGCATTATTCACCGCGCACGGCCGCACATTGGTTTGGATTGGAGGATTGGATTCGCCTGCCCGCGCTGCTGCGTCGTGCGGGAAAACGTGGGGTTGCCTTGCTGGCGCGAAGGGTTCCGCCGACATTAAACAGACGCTCATTCGCGTCCAAAATCGTCTTTCTACGGATGCCCAAGGCCGCTGATGCGTACGCCCGACGTCTTTATGCGGCCTTACATGAAGCCGACGCCTTGGGCAGCGGGGCAATCTGGATCGAGGATCCGGGGCTGCAGAGCGCTTGGCAGGCCGTGCGGGACCGAATTCACCGGGCCGCGCGGCCGATGCCCTGATTACCGGACGCATCATTCTTTTCATGAATCCACAATCTTTTGCTTCCCCATGCGACGGATCGTACATCGCAGGTGGAGGAAGCCATGATCTTCATGCATATTGACGAAGAGGCGCAGACGTTTGATGGGATCGACAACGGGGTCCAGCCGGTGAGCCGCCGGTTGCTGGATTGCGTTGATGAGGAAGCGACCGCGGCGTTTCTGCGCCGCCGGCTCACGGGGCAATCGTCCGCGCAGCCGACCGCCTCGCAGCAGGCATCTGCGGAACCGGCGCTGAAAATGTCTCGATAGCAGAATTCAGGCGATGTTCTGAAATCCGCGCCAAAGCATATAATGCGGCCTGGCACTTGAGTGAGTGTAAAGAATGCCAGGCTCGGCCTATCAAAACGATCATCCGGTCAAGTTCAACCTCCTGCAGCGGCTGATGCGGCAGTGGGAGCAGTTGTATCCGTTCAACGGCGCGCATGCGGTCAAAATATCGGGCGCCCTGGACCTTTCCGCCGCTCGACGGGCGTGGGAAATGGCATTGTCGGCCCTGGGCCTGGGCGCGCTGTCCGTCACAAACAATTCATACGCCTATCGATTGCTGAACGGCGAAGCGGACCGGCACACCGTCGAGGCATTCGAATCGGGGGCCCGCGTTTGGGACGTTATTTCGGATGAATTGAACCGGCCTTACGACGCCGATGCGGTTCCTTTTCGGCCTTTTGCGATTCAGGAAGAGGGGCATTTCTGGCTGGGGCTGGGGTATCGGCATTTCGTCGCCGACAGCGTCTCGATCCGGATGCTGATGCGAGAGTGGTTCTTGCGGTTATTTGAGCCCGACCGAGCCAGCAATCGCCGGGCGCGCCTGGGAGCGGGAGGATTTTTATCCCTCTTTGGCCCGCACCGGGCCAATTGGGACGCGACGCCAGCATTGCTGGAAACGCTGCGTCTTCAGCATCAAATCAAGCGTGCCAGGCGAATCGAAGACCGCGAGGCGTTTGGCCGAATGCCGGTGCGATTTGAGTTGTTCGATGCTCCCGATGGATTGATCGAGACACTGTACGCACGGGCGCGATCGCAAAAGATGCGGGTGAACGACCTCTTTCTCGCCGCGATCGCCGAGGCTTGCGACCGGCATGAGCCATCGCTTCAGCGGTCGTGGAAGCGCCATCTGGTCGTCGAAACCATGGTGGATTTGCGTCCCCGAAGTTCAGCGGCACTGGATGATGTATTCGACGTGTTGCTGGGGTTCTCCAACGTCTCGTGCACGCCGCGAGAGCTCAAGCACTGGGACACGCTGCTGTCGGCGGTGTGCCGGCAGACCAAAAAAAATCGAGAGCGTGGTGTTGCCGAATCGAGCTGGCTGCGCATGCTCGCCGGTCTGGCCGTGAGCAAATTTGTCTCTCGCGAGCGCCTCATCGAGTTTTATCGCAAGCGCCTGCCGACGGCGGCGGCAATTTCCAATGTGAACATGACTCCGACATGGGTAAGGGATTTTTATCCGCATCGGATCATGGAATACGTTCGCGCTTCGCCGGTGGGGCCGTCGATGCCGGTGATCTTCACGCCCACGACATTGGGGCCGAGGCTTTCGCTGGGAATGACATATCGAGAATCGCTCATCTCGCCCGAGCGGGCAGCGGTGCTGGCCAAAGCGGTGATGGATCGATTGAATCGCGTTGCAAGCGCCGCATCCGCTCGAGCATTCACTTCATCTAAAGCATCAACATCTGGACCGCGGTCAGCAGCAAAACGGTGAGGACGGCAACGCCCATGACGACGTTGGCGCGCGGGGCGGCGACGGGGCTGTGGGCCAGATTCTCGCACGTCTCGCCGCAGTCCTGGCACTGCCATTTGGCCACTTCACGGGCGCTGATGGCGCCGTTCCAGAAGGAGAAATTCGTGCGCTGGATGTGGCGGCTTTGACAGCAGGGGCATATCAGACGCGCGCTCATAGCAATTCCCTTCTTCCCGACGGATTTACCGGACCTGGCCGCATCGCTCTGGCTGGAACAGCGGCCCTCTAACAGCGTTGCTCGGCATTTCTGAGAAGTAAGATGAAGCGGTGTACATTTTCTTGCAGGGGTGCAACGCCGAAATTGCGCTGTTTTTGCCACGAGTATCGGCGATGCGGAGCGTGATGGGCCAAGGATAGCTTTTAGGGGGATTTGCGCATAAGAAAATCGTGCGCGGTGTGGCGCATTTTTTGCCGGAGAGGCTTTACATTTGCTTAAATGCCGGTATCTTCTTGCGTTGAGTTCCGGCCCTGAAAGGCCGGCAAATGGATTTGCCCTGTCGCACACGGAGGTGCCGCAATGTCCTTTCGATCTCTCTTTATTGCTGCTGTCGCGTTAGTCGTTTTCCCCGCTTCACTTGCGCTTGCTGAAGACGATAAGCCACAGCCCACGGTTGAGAATTCCAAATATCATTTTTTGGGATCGGTGAATTCCGGCTCGGTATTCGTCCGCAGCGGGCCTGGGGAAGGATATTATCCGACCCAGAAGCTCGACAAGGGCGCGCCGATCACCGTGGTGGGGATTCGCTTTGACTGGCTCAAGATCCTGCCGCCCGATGGGAGCTTCTGCTACATCAGTTCCGCCTACGTGGATCGCACGGGTGACGGAACGGTGGGACGAATCAACCGCGCGAATGTGAACGTCCGCGCGGGCAGCGCGATCAATGCGATGAAGACCACCGTGCAGATGCAGCTCAATCAGGGCGATACGGTGCAGATCATGGGACAGGAGGACGAGTACCTGAAGATTCGTCCGCCGACGGGGTGTTACCTGTACGTCAACAAGCAGTTTATCGATCCGGTGCGCGCGATTCCCGAAGAGCAACCCGCGGGGCAATTGGCGGCCAACGGGGGCGCCGCTGCCGCTCCGACCGCGCCAGCGCCGGCCGCGCCCGCCAGCGGATCCAATCCGGCAGGCCCGGTGCAGACGGCGACGCCGACTCCCGCGCCGCAGAACCCGGCCCCCATCGCGACCGCAACACCGACCACGCAGCCGGCGCAAGTGGCGATGGCTCCCACGACGCAGCCGGCGACTCAACCCAGCGCCGAAGAATTGTTCGGTCAGTTTGAAGCGGACTTCATCGCGCTGAGCAGGCAGCCGCTGGGGGATCAGAACATCGCCGCCTTATCGGCCAAGTATCAATCGATCGCCAAGGCCGATGATCTGTCGGACACTCTCAAGCAGGTGGTGCAGCTTCGCATCGCGACGCTCGCGGCTCGCACGGAGTCGCAGAAGAAACTCGCCGAGGCCCGACGGCTCCAGAGGGAAGCCGAGCAGAAGCAATTGGCATTGACCGCCGAGCAGCAGGAATTGCAGGAACGGCTCAAGGCGAGCGACGTGGAAATCTTCACGGCGGTCGGAACCCTCCAGCCGTCGAGCCTGCAGATCGGCGGCGGAACGCTATATCGGCTGACCGATCCGGCGACCGGGCACACGGTGGTTTACATCCGCACCAACGACGCGAAGGTCACTGGATTGATGGGGCAATTCATCGGCGTCAAAGGAGACGCGACGACGGATTCGCAGCTGAGCCTGCGGATTATCACGCCGACGGACGCGAAAGTCGTCGATCCGGCGAAGGTGAACAGCACGGTGGCGGCGGAGATCATTCCGCCGAGCCTGCTGGCGCGGCAGGCGTCAGCGACTTCGTCGAACTAGGACGCATTGAGAGATCGAACAAGGCCCACAGTGCAAGCACTGTGGGCTTTTTTATTGCGCGGAATCTTCAGTGGCGACGAATAACTCGTGAAGTTTTTCGCGGGGAATTTGCTCGGCGCGGATGGTGGGACTGAGGCCGACGGCGGTCATCGCTTTCTCGGCGTCGAATCCGGCCTGGGTCAGGCCATTTTTCAGCGTTTTTCGGCGGGCGGAAAAGAGGGTGTGGATGAAGGCACTGAATGGACCGGCTTGTGCGCCGAGGCGATCCGCCCGCGTCAGGCGGACCAGGGCGGACTCGATTTTGGGCATGGGCCAGAAGGCCTGGGGCGGCAGCGTGCGGAGCAATTCGACTTTTGACAGGAGTTGCGCCATGACGGAGAGGGGGCCGTAATCCTTCGATCCCGGCGCGGCGCGGAGGCGGTCGGCAACTTCTTTTTGGACGGTGAAGGCGAGGAGGTCGACGCCGGCAATCAGCAGCTCGATCGCCAATGGAGAGGCGACGTTGTAGGGAAGATTGGCGACGAGACGAATGGCGCGGCCCTCTTGCCTGGCTTGTCGAATGACATCGAGCAGTCGCGGATTAAGGGCATGCTTGCCGGCAAGGGCATCGCCTTCGATGAGGCGGAAATGGGATGCGGTGCATCGGGCTCGCAGTAAGGCGGCCAGGTGGCGGTCGATCTCGACGGCGAGGAGATCCGTGGAACGAGCGAGGAGTTCTTCGGTGAGGGAGCCGGTGCCGGGGCCGATCTCGATGACCAGGTCGCCGGGCGCGATCATGCCGGCGTCGGCAACCAGGCGGACGAGATTGCCGTCGATCATAAAGTTCTGGCCGAAGCGCCGGCGCGGGCTTTGACCAGACTCGGCCAGCAGAGCCTGGATGTCGTGCTTGGTCTGGGCCATTTATGGAGAGGGTGTCGTGGTAGGCTGCGTGGCGGCAGGCTCTGTTGTAGCCGGACGGTCTTCGTTGATCGCGCTCTGACGGATGCGGAGGACTTCAAGGGCGGAATCGGCATCCGTGAGTCGGCCGGTATCGATGTCGCGGGTTGTAAGCCGCACGGCTTGCACGACGGCCGTGAGATAGCCATGTGCGTTGGGAGGCAAATCTCCTTCGCGAAGCAGGGCCGGAACATCCAGCTTCCATTGGCCGTCGACCAGGATCAGATGCGTGGGGCCCAGAAGCGAGCCGCCCTGAAGCAGGGCCGTGGAGCCGGTGATCGTTTCGACGGCATCATCGACGGCATCGGGCATGGGAATGAGCGGGAGAACTGAATCCGCGGCGGCGGCGCCGAATTTGGCGGTTGTGGACTTGCGAAGCCGGCCGATAGCGGCGGCCAGATCGACAAAATCGGCGACGACCGTTTTGGAATCGGCGTCGGAGGCGTTGCAGAGAGAGGGGATCGCATCGGGATGGCCCTGAATCAGGGCGGCCAGGAAATCCCGCATCGTTTGGCGCGGGGAACCGGGTTGGGTCGTAGGGACATCGGCTTGCAATCTGGCGGTAAAACAGAGGATCAAAGCCGCGCATGCAGTCAGCGGGCAGAGCATTGCGGCTTGTTTTGAGGGCATCGCACAGATGATATGTGTGGCGGGCATCGGCTACAATCGGCGGGATGAAATCCTACGAGGTTATTCGAAACGCGGTGGATGAACAGGGCGTCAAAGCGGTCGCGGCAGCGCTGAAGGTGTCGGCGGCACTGGTGTACAAGTGGTGCGAGCCGCCGGCTGAGCATGATGATCCGGAAGGGTCGGGGGCGAAGAACCCGCTGGATCGGGTGCGCGAGATGTACCTGCTGACCAAGGACATCCGGCTGATCCGGTGGCTGTGCAACGAGGCCGGCGGATTCTTTGTGTCCAATCCAGTTCCGGACCTGCGAAAGAGCTCGGGGGCTTCGATCTTCGACGAGACGCGGACGATGGTGCGGGAGTTCAGCGAGCTGCTGGACGCGGTGACGGGGTCGCTGGAGGATGATTCGATGATCGATGCGGAGGAGTCGGACGACATCCGGCAGAAATGGGAAGACCTCAAAGCGTGCGTGGAGCGGTTTGTGTTGAGCTGTGAGAAGGGGATGTATCGGCAGGGGAAGGCGCAATAGTCACCAACGTCGCCAGGGGCGAGAGCCGCGAAGTGCGCGTTTCCTTCTTCGTGTTTAACATGTCTCAAGTGGAAGCCCGATTGGCCTCGATTTGAAATGCAAAAAGGCGCAGAGCAGGGGAGGCGGCGAAAACCCCATCAGGCCCCAAGCGGTTTTCGCCGCCTCCCCCGCACCCCCTC
>CAZCKE010000078.1:10530-12170 GCA_964499005.1 uncultured Tepidisphaeraceae bacterium | reverse complement strand
TGCGACGTCGACGCAGAGTTGAAGACCGGGCAGAGGCGTGTGCTTGACGGAGTCGCCGTTGATGGCCATCAGAGGGCGCGGTGCGATCAGCGTGACCATGGCGGGGCCATCGAATTCACCGTCGAGGCCGGGCGCGACGCGGGTATAGAACTGATGAACGAAATCGGAATCAGGTTTGCCAACGCCCGCTTCTTTAGCGGTCAAATCGAACGCGTGCTGGATGGTGCCGATGCGGCCATGCCAGTCGTTGTTGTCCAGGGCCCACTTGAAGCTTTCCAACCCGATGCAGGGGATGGCAACGGCGATGCGCGGATCGGCGGCGGCGGCGAGATAAGTTTCAATGCCTCCCTTGGAAACGCCATAGAGGCCAATGCGGGATGGATCGACATCGTCGCGTGTTTGGAGATAGTCGATCAGGCGCATAATGTCCCAGACAGTGTCGTAGTAGAAGGGATGCTCTTTCTGGTCGCGCCAGGCCTGGAAGATGGCCTGGTCGTATTCGGCGGTGCCGGAGCCGGCTTTGGTGCGCTGGCCATGATAGCGGCCATCGATGGCGACGGCGATGAAACCTCGATGGGCCAGCAGGCGGAGCAACGGGAGCTCGTCGTTTTTGGTGCCCCCGGTGCCGTGCAGGGCGATCACGACGGGGCGGCGGCCGGGTAACTCGGAGTTTTTGAGCAGGATGCCGGGAACGCGATGCTGCGCATCGGCAGCGTAGGAGAAATGCAATTCCTGGAGAGGGTCGCCGGAAGAAAACGGCTGCGATTCAGCCGCCAGCGGCACGCGCGGGCGGTCGATGAGCTTGAGAAAATCGGAGCGGACATCGGCGGCTTGAGTGATCATCGGGAAAAGCCCAATCGCCGCCAGCAGATAACAACGAGTCGAGATAGCCAATGGCATGGAATGAATTGTACCACAGGAGCGAAAGGAGCAATTGATGCCTCCGTCTATTGGAGAATGGGCCTGAGGTTGAATCAGAATGATGCGGGGGCCAAGCCGGAAAGGCGCGGGCATACACTGATTGAACTGCTGGTCGTGATGGGGATCATCATGCTCATCCTGGGATTTTTACTGCCGGCGGCGTTCAGGCTGTACAGAGAGGTGATGGCATTCAAGCATCATTAAAGCGGAGAAGAGTTAAAAGCATATCCTGGGGCGCTCGGGGAAGAGAAGTTGCCGCGAGATAAGTTGTCATTGGGCAGCATGGGCGGGATTTGACGAATTCAGGATGAGCAGAAATTGGGCAGCGGCCAAAGCCGGAAGCAGCTTGGCACAGCTCGATAGATCGCCTATTTTCGCAATAGTCGGCAGAAAATGCCTTTTTATCAGACGGGGAGATGGGGAGATGGTGTTTTTAGAGGGGCCGCGTATTTGCCAATTTGATGTGCATATCTGATGTCAAAGCGTCGAGATAGAGGTTGGTTCACATCAGTTTGAGGCGTGAGAGCACATATGGTGGAAACAGCCAAAGAGAGCTCGCGCGACATCAACGAAATCCGTTTTTCGGAAGTCGTCTCGGCCCTGTCGTATGCCCTGGAAATCCCGGAGGGACAAGCGGCGGGGCCCGCAGCCCGGTCGTTGCTCGACGGGATGCCTAATCCCCAAGGAAATCCAACGGGAAATCAGAGTACGGCGGGACC
>CAZCKE010000078.1:8950-10520 GCA_964499005.1 uncultured Tepidisphaeraceae bacterium | reverse complement strand
TGAAATGCGATTTGAAGACGACCAACTGGTCGCAATTTCTGGATTCACTGCGATATGTCGTTCGGAACGTCGGGTTGGGCGGATCGGTGTGGAAAAAGGCATCGCGATTCGCGGCGGTGGCGACGTCGGGGCAGGCGCTGGCAAAAGAATTGGTCCAGACGCGATGCGAACGCGGGGAAAAGATCGCGCGGCAATTGCAGCTTCCGGAGCTTACGGCACGGGCGATTCATTGCCTGGACGAGCATTGGGACGGCAGCGGGTATCCGAGCGGACGGGCCGGCGAGGAGATTCCGGTGCTGGCGCGGATCATGGGATTGGCGCAGACGCTGGAGGTTTTCTGGCAACGCGCGGGAATCGACGCGGCATGCAGCGTGGCGGCGCATCGGCGCGGGACGTGGTTTGACCCGCGAATGGTCGACGCATTTTTAAGTGTTCGCAACGATCCGAAATTTCTGGCGAGCATGCGCAGCGAGGACGTGGCAACCGAAGCGGCGGCATTGGAGCCGGCGGGGATGGGATTGCCTGCGGATGACGAGGTGCTGGAACGCCTGGCGGTGGGATTCGGCGAGGTCGTGGACGCCAAGTCGCCTTGGACCTTCGAGCATTCGCGCGGGGTGGCGGTGGTGGCGGAAGGAATTGGAAAGCTGTTGGACATTTCGGGCCGGCGGCTGCGGACGCTGCGATGGGCGGCGCTGCTGCACGACATTGGCAAGCTGGGGGTATCCAATCTGATTCTCGATAAGCCGGGGCAACTCAATGCGGAAGAGATGACCAAGATGCGACGCCATCCGGCATTTACATATGAGATTTTGCGTCGCGTGCGGGGATTCAGCGAATTTGCGGACATGGCGGCGGGGCATCATGAAAAGCTCGATGGGCGCGGATATCACCTGGGGCTATCGGGCGATACAGTGACGCTGGAGATGCGCATTTTAGGGGTGGCCGATATGTACGAAGCGCTGGCGGCGAAGCGGCCATACCGGCCGGAGAGGACCAGCGAAGAGGCGCTGACAATCATCGATCGCGAGGCGGGAAAAGGGCTGTGCCCCATGGTGGTGTCGGCGCTGAAGGCATTTCTGAAGCAGAGCCATTTCGTGCCATATCAAGTGGCGGCGTAAGGGAAACCAGAAACCACAAATCTGAATGAAACCAGAAGCCCAAATGACCTGTGGGTGCCGATGAGCTTCTCGTTCGGATTTCTCGGATCATTTAATTCTGCTCTAGCCATTTCAATAATCCGTCTTTGAATTGCGGTTTGGGGATGCAGTTGATGTGGCCGGCGTCAGGGATGACGGTGACGGTCCAGTCGGGGCGGATTTTTTCCAGGGGATCGACATACATAAGTTTGCAGGGGTCGCGATCGCCAACGAGCATGTGGAGGGGGATTTTAACGGATTTGACCTGATCTTGGGTGACGGCGAGCTTGCCGATGCCTTTCGCGCAGGCGGGAGGAGTGGATCCGACGCCGTTCATGCGCCCGAAGGCGGCCTGGAAGACGCTGCCTTGGCGGAGCCAGCCCATGCCGCCCAGCGCGGCGCTTTTGACTCGGTCGGGGTGGTCGATGACAAAT
>CAZCKE010000078.1:3235-8940 GCA_964499005.1 uncultured Tepidisphaeraceae bacterium | reverse complement strand
GGGGGCGGTTTTTGCTCAGGTGGGGGGGGAGATTGAAAAAGTTCGTGAGAATGATTCGGCCAGGGGAATAGCCGACGTTTTGAGCTTTGGGGATTTGGAGGTGTTCCACAAGGCGTAGGACGTCGTCGACCATGGGTTGGCCGTAGGCGGCTTCGTCCGTGGGTTTGTCGGATTGGCCGTGGCCGCGGAGGTCGAGGGCGACGACGTGATAGTGCTGGGCGAGAAGCTCAAAGGTTCCGGGCGACTGCCAATTCATGGCAGCGCTGGAATAGAGGCCGTGAACGAGAATGACCGGGTCACCTTGACCGGCGATCACGTAGGCGATTTTCACGCCAGCGGAGTCAAAAGTGCCGGATTCCGTCGGTAATTGAGCGGAATGAACCAGGCGTGGGGCGAGGATGGGGATCAGAAGCAAAAAGTTCAGGCACTTCCATTTCATGATGACGATTTCCTCGCGAACATAAACGCGGGCAAAAACGGATTATTGCCTTCAACCGGAAATTGGATTTTGTGGTAATCAGGGATGGGCATTAGAATATTGGCCTGCACGGGCGGATTGTTTGCACAACATGGAGAGTCGCAATGCAAACCGAAGAGGATAAGGCATTGAAGGAAGCAAAGCCGGGGCTAAGCCGGCGGGGATTTTTGAAGGGCGTCGGTGCAGTAGGGGTCGGGGCGGTGCTGGCGGACCGGTCGGTGCTCAAGGCGGCGGAAGAGCCCGCGGCGCCGGCGGCTGACAACAAAGTCGTCAGCGGGACGGTCACGATTACACTGAATATCAACGGGAAGGACCGAAAGGTTTCGGTCGAGCCGCGCACGACCCTGTTGAACGCACTGCGGAATAATCTGGAGCCGGGGCTGACAGGCCCCAAGCTCGTGTGCGACATGGGGACGTGCGGGGCGTGCACGGTGCTGCTGAATGACAAGCCGGTGTATGGGTGCATGCAACTGGCGATCGACGTGGTGGGGAAGAGGATCACGACGGTGGAAGGGATCGGGACGCCGGAGAATCTGAGCCCGGTGCAGGCGGCGTTCGGGGAAAAAGACGCGATGATGTGCGGGTACTGCACGGATGGGTTTGTCACGTCGATCACGGGGTTGCTCAAGGCGAATCCCAATCCAACAGAACAAGAGGTGCGAGAAGCGTGCAAGGGAAATTTCTGCCGGTGCGGGACGTATCCGCGCATTTTCCAGGCGGCCTTGGCGGCGGCCAAGGCGCGATCGTAAGGGCGGCGCGATTTTTTAACGGATCTGACACTTTCCGGGTGATTCATCATGGCTGAAGCAAATGGAAATGGGGCGCTGGCGTGGGGAGCCAATAACAAGCATCGGCTGATCAACACACGTTTGCCGCGCGTGGATTTTCCGTACAAGACGACGGGGACGGCGACGTACACGTATGACGTTCGCTTGCCGGGAATGTTGTTCGGGCGGATTCTGCGCTCGCCGTACGCGAAAGCGACGGTGACGGCGCTGGACTTGTCGCCGGCCATGAAGATTCCGGGGGTGAAAGCGGTGACGGCGCGGGTGAATGTCGGGGCGATGGTGCGATTCGAGGGCGATCCGGTAGCGGCGGTGGCGGCGGATACGGCGGAGATCGCCGAGGATGCGATTTACGCCATCACAGTGAAATACGATATGCAACCGCACGTGGTGACGGCCGACGATGCGATCAAGCCGGACGCGCCGGCGGTTTTTCCCGGCGATCGGCAAGTGCACAACAATATTCGCGGAGGCAATCGCCAGGGAAACGAAGAGACGGTGCTGGCAACGATCAAATCGTCCGACGCGGTGGTGGAGGCTGAATACCGGACGCCGATTTTGCATCACACGTGCCTGGAAACGCACGCGGTGGTGGTGGATTATCGCGGCGGGGACACGGCAACGGTTTATTGCTCGACGCAGGGGACATTTCAAATTCCCGGAGATTCGGCTCGGGCATTGGGTCTCGCGGCGAGCAAGGTCGTGGGGATCGTGCATTACATGGGAGGCGGCTTTGGGTCGAAGGGGCCGATCGGGGCGGAAGGGCAATTGGCTTGTGCCCTATCCAAGCAGGTGAATGCGCCAGTAAAGATGGCGCTGGTCCGGCGGGATGAATTTTTGATGACGGGCAACGGATCGGGAAGCGTTCAACAGTTTCAGGCGGGCGCTTCAAAAGATGGGACGCTCACCGGGGTACACGTGAAGCAATATGCCCTGGGTGGTGTCGGCCGGGGAAATCTGGCGGGGCAACCGTACGTCTATCATGCCGGAAGCGTCTACCGCGAGGCGGGAGCGATTCACACCAATGAAGATGGATCGCGGCCGCTGCGCGCTCCGGGAAATCCGGCGGCTTGTTTCGCGATGGAATCGCTGATGGATGAGTTGGCGTACAAGATCGGAATGGATCCGGTGGAGTTCCGGATCAAGAATCTGCCGGAGAATGACGCGCATGTCCGTCAGCTCAGGCGAGGCGCGAAGGAAATTGGGTGGGAGAAGCGGAATCCGACGCCGGGCGGATCGCCGGGGACGCTCAAGCGCGGGTTCGGATGCGCTTGCGGGATCTGGGGTGGAGGCGGCAGACCGATGTGCCAGGTGGACGTTCTGGTCGGGCGAGACGGGTCGGTGAAGGTGTCTTGCGGGTCGCAGGACCTGGGAACTGGGACGCGAACCTACATGGTTGCGATCGTGGCGGAGGAACTCGGTTTGGCGATGGCGGACGTGAAGGAAGAGATTGGAGACACGCGGCTGGGGAATGCGAACTCCTCGGGCGGATCGTCCACCGCGCCGTCGCTGGCCCCGGCGGTCAAGGACGCCGCGGCCAATGCTAAGGCAGGGATCGCGCAACTCGTGGCTCCGTTGCTGGGCGACAAGCCGGAAGAGCTGGTTTTTGCGGATCGCAAGATCAGCGGTAACGGAAAGACGCTGGACTGGGCGCAGGCGTGCGCGGCGTTGCCGGCGGCAGGGTTGTCGGTGCGCGGGCAGTTCAGGGCGGGACTGTCGAGTAGCGGAGCGCATGGAGCCTGTTTCGCGGAAGTTGAGGTCGACACGGAAACGGGGCACGTGCGGGTCGTGCGGATACTGGACGTTCAGGACTGCGGTTTGCCGCTGAATCGGCTGGCGGTGGAGAGCCAGATCAATGGCGGGATGGTTCAGGGGATCGGGATGGCGCTGCTGGAAGGCCGGGTGATGGATTCACGGCTTGGGGTGATGATGAATTCGAGCTTCATGGACTACAAGATGCCGGGATGCCTGGAGATGCCGGAGGAGATGTCGCCGCTCATTGATGATGAGGACACGCGGGAGCAGGTGGTAGGAGTTGGCGAGCCGCCCTCGATTCCACCGGCGGCGGCGATCGCGAATGCGGTTTACAGCGCGTGCGGCGTGAGAGTCAGGGAATTGCCGATCACGCCGGACAAAGTTCTGATGGGCCTGATGGCCAACAAGGCCTGAGGCCGGCCGGAAAGGTTGATCCGATATGAAAGCTTTTGAATGGGCGAGCGCCGGAACGGTCGACGAAGCGGTCAAACTACTGGCCGAAGTGAAGGCCGAGGACGTCAACGATGGCCCACGGCCGATGTCCGGCGGGCAGGACCTGCTGACGACGATGAAGGAGCGCATCCTCGTTCCCAAGCGCGTGGTGAATCTCAAGACGATTCAGGGGCTCGATGGGATTGACGGGGATGGGAAGACGGGATTGAAGATCGGCGCGTTGGCCAAGCTGATTGAGATCGAAACGCATCCGGAAATCGCCAGGAGTTGTCCGGGGTTGGCCGAGGCGGCGCATTCAATCGCGACGGTGCAATTGCGAAACGTGGCGACGATCGGCGGGAATTTGTGCCAACGGCCGCGGTGCTGGTATTTCCGATTGCCATATGTCGTTTGTCTCAAGAAAGGGGGAGATACGTGCTACTCGGAGAAGGGGGAGAACAAGTATAACGCGATTTTGGGCGGAGGGCCGTCGTTCATTGTGCATCCATCGGACCTGGCAACGATGCTGATGGCGCTGGATGCGATCATCACGATCAATGGCCCCAAGGGGCAGCGGGACGTGCCGATCGGGAAATTTTTCGTCCTGCCCAGCGAGGACGCGTCGCGGGAAAATATTCTGGAGGACGCGGAGATCGTGACGCAGGTTCAGATTCCCGCAACCGCGTTTGCGGCGCGATCGACATACGTGAAATTCAAGGAGCGAGAATCGCTCGACTTTGCGATGGGAGCGGCGGCGGCGGCCGTGGAGCTGGGGCCTGACCAGACGGTGCGGCAGGCGCGGCTGGTGATCGGCGCGGTGGCGCCGATTCCATGGCGCGTGCCCAAAGCGGAGGCCGCTTTGGTCGGCAAGCCGCTCAATGACGAGAGCATTAACGCGGCGGCTGAGTTGGCCCTGGAAGGTGCGTCGCCGCTGGCCAAAAATGCGTATAAGGTGCCGCTGAGCAAGGCGTTGGTCCGGCGGGCGCTGAACAAACTTAAGACAGCCTGATGGCTAAGATTGATCGGGAGAGAGCAACATGGACGATCAAAACCGGCAGCTTCCCGTTATCCAGACCCCATTCTGCGGGGATTTGCGATCCAAGAAGTTTGTTATGGAGGATAAGATCGCAATGGCGGCCGAGGATTATCTGGATGCCAGCAACTTTTGCTGGTGCTATCATACACAGCAGGCGGTGGGGCCGGATGGGAATATCGTGATGCCGGAGCGGTGCGTGCCGGAACGGTCGTGTTACCGCTCGGCGTTGGCGAAGATTTAAGGATGGGCCGGGAATTGAGGATCGAACTTACCTGAAGGTGCGTTATGAACATGAGCATCTTTCTCGCGGTGTTGGGCAGTTTGTTTAACACAGGTCATGTATCGAGCCGGCAGCCGGCGGTGATCCGGGGTGATTACGTCGAGGCGCGGACAGCCAGCGTGTTTGCCGGGGCGTGCCATTACAACGGAGAGGTCATGATCGACGGACGTGAAGCGATTATGGCCTGGAACGTGACGTCGGGGTCGTTCAATGGGGTCGATTTATCAGGTGTTCGCGCGGTGGCAGTCATTTCCTGCGAAGCCAACCTCGCGGAAGAGAACGCGGCACGGAAGTCGGAAATCACGATCGATTCATCCGCGAGCGAGGCGCAAGCCGGCGCGATGGCGGATGATCTGAAAGCGCATTTCGGCAAGACGCTGGGAGATGTGATCAGTATTCGCCGCGCTTCCGTGACCTTCGTGCATCACGATCGCGAGTATCAGGTGACGGTGAAGGGCATCGCGAAGCTGGATGTCGAGGGGATGCCCAACGATGAATGCTGCAAACAGCCGAATTTGGTCTGGTATTCGCCGCTGGCGTCGGTGGAGGGGCGCAAGGTGGGGTATACCAATGAAGCGGAGTACTCGGCCGGGACGGTTTCGGATACGTGGGAGCGAACCGGCGAGAACAGCGCGTTTTACGGGACGTTTGCTTTCTGACGACGAGAATCGCGCGAGGCGCGCGACGTGGGTCTGCCGCGAATTACGGAACGACCCGGCGCTGACGAGGCGCCGGGTCGATTTTGTTTGCGCCAGTCGCCGGCGACCGCGGCGAGGCCGGCCAGGGCGTAAGTGTACATGTGATGGATGAGGGCATCGGCGTCGGAGGGGCCCAGTCCGAAATGGGGGAAGGCACACTGGAGCATTGCATGGTCACCGATCAGCAGGACGACGAAGGGGGCCATTACATTGACGCAGCCGCGGGAGACGACCGGATGCT
>CAZCKE010000078.1:0-3225 GCA_964499005.1 uncultured Tepidisphaeraceae bacterium | reverse complement strand
GGGGGTCGCGGCGGGGGGGGACGAACGGAGGCTCGGGGGGAAATTGAAGGATTTGGCCGACGATGTGGCGGAGCAGGCGCATCTTGGGGATGAATTCGGTTTCGCGCAGGGTCTGGGAAGCGGGGGAGGGGGCGATGAACTCGCGGCCCAGGACCCGCACGGCCCAAGAAGTTGAGATGGGGCCGGTCAGGGTGCGGATGATCAATTCGATGACAGCGCGCAGTCGGGCCTTGGGGCTGTCGAGGCCGGCGATGGCTGCCGACAGCGCTTCAAAGGTCACAAAGCGGTCGTGGGCGGCGTGGAGGACGGCGGAGTAGAGCCCCTCGACGCCTCCGAAGTAGTAGTTGATGGCGGCGGTGTTGGCGTCGGCGCGGACGGCGATTTCCTTGCCGGTGGTCCGTTCGAAGCCTTTGAGGGCGAAGATGGCGCCGGCGGCCTCGAGAATTTGGGCGCGGGTTTTCTGGTCGTCCCGGCTCGGAGGCAATGGGGTTGTCGGATCGCTCATTTCCACAGGCATCTTATCCGCGGGAGCGACGAATTTCAAATATGAATTTTAAATTTAAATTTGATTTTAACGGCGGGCGGCGATAAGGTGTTGGACGGTGCCCTATGAAACGAGTCGCGATCATCGTGCTGGCCGCGGGGGTTTTGGGGGTCGCGGCGTGGTGGATATGGCACGGCAAGGAGAGCGGCGCGAGCACCGGGGAACTGACCATTTACGGCAACATCGACCTGCGACAGGTCGATCTGGCGTTCCAAGACAACGAACGGATTGCCTCCGTGCTGGCGCAGGAGGGGGACCGCGTTCACAAGGGGCAGGTGCTGGCGCGGCTGGACACGAGCCGGCTGGAGCCGCAACTGGTGCAGGCGGTTGCCCAGGCGGATGCGCAGCAGGCGGTGGTGGATCGGCTGCACAACGGAAATCGTCCCGAGGAGATCGCGCAGGCGCGAGCCAACGTGCAGGCGGCAATCGCTGACGCCGCCAATGCCCAGCAGCAATTCGACCGGCTCATGACACTAGCCAAGGCTGCGGTGAGCCAGCAGGACCTGGACAACGCCAAGGCAGCGCTGGACGTGGCGGCGGCGAAACTGGCGGTGAATCGCAAGGCGCTGGATTTGGAAATCGCGGGACCGCGCAAGGAGGACATCGCGCAGGCCGAGGCGATGCTCAAGGGGGAGCAGGCGCAGGTGGCATATCTGGCGAGGCAATTGGCGGATGCGGAATTGAAGGCGCCCAGCAACGCGGTGGTGAGATCGCGACTGCTGGAGCCGGGAGATATGGCGTCGCCTCAGAAGCCGGTCTTTTCGCTGGCAATTGTCGATCCCAAGTGGGTAAGGGCATATGTCGGAGAGCCGGACCTGGGTAAGGTGCATCCGGGGATGAGCGCCGGCGTCATGGTGGACAGCTTTCCAGGCAAGACATTTGACGGGTGGGTCGGATTCATTTCTCCGATCGCGGAATTCACGCCCAAGGATGTGCAGACCGAAGAGCTGCGCACGAGCCTGGTGTATGAGGTTCGGGTTTTCGTGAACGATCCGACGGACACACTGCGGCTGGGGATGCCGGCGACGGTGCATCTACACGGCGGCGAGGAAAATCCGGCGGCGACGACGCAGCAGGGGGCACCGTGAATGAAGCACGCGCAATGAATGAGGTACTTGTCATTCGCGACGTGCGTAAAGCTTTTTGTGCTGAGAAAGGTGAAGTCGAACAGGCGCTGGCGGGGGTATCGGCCAGGGCGCAACGCGGCGCGTTGACAGCGCTGGTGGGCCCGGACGGGGCGGGGAAGACGACGCTGATTCGCTTGGCGACGGGGCTGATGAAGCCGGATTCGGGAAGCGTCACGGTTTTAGGGATCGATGTCGCGGCCGACCCGCAGCAGGTGCAGTCGCGGATCGGATACATGCCGCAGAGATTCGGGCTGTATGAAGATTTGAGCGTGCAAGAAAACATGGATCTGTACGCGCATCTGAACGGGGTGACCGAGGCGCAGAGGCGAGAGCGGTTTCCGCGATTGATGGCGATGACGGCGCTGGGGCGATTCACGAATCGGCTGGCGGGGCAGCTTTCGGGCGGCATGAAGCAGAAGCTGGGGCTGGCGTGCACCTTGGTCCGCTCGCCGGAATTTTTGATCCTCGATGAGCCGACGGTGGGAGTTGATCCGCTGTCACGGCGGGAGCTTTGGGAAATCATTGACGAGCTGGTGAAAGATCAGGGGCTGAGCGTTCTGGTCAGCACGTCATATCTGGATGAAGCGGAGAAGTGCCATCATGTGGTGGTGATGCATCGCGGACAGGTTCTGGCGGCGGGGGAATCAAGCGAGGTGAGAAACCTCGCGCAGGGACATTCGTTTTGGGCCCAGCCGGGTGCGGGAGAAAAGGCGAGGACGCTTCAGGCGAAATTGCTGGATGAGCCCAACGTGGTCGATTCGGTGCCGGAGGGGGGGAAGGTGCGGGTGGTGCTCAAGGATCAGCAAGAGGCGCATTTGCAGGAGATCCCGCTCGTGCCGCAGAAGCCGCGTTTTGAAGATGGATTCATGATTTTACTGAGAAAAGCGGTGGGGGAGCATCGCGTCGGCGGGGCGATGCAAATGGAAAAGCACGCGGAGGGTTCGCGCGATCAGGTTGTGATCGAAGTGCACGATCTAGTGCGGATGTTTGGGAATTTCACGGCGGTGGATCATGTCAACTTTGAAGTAAAGCGCGGGGAAATCTTTGGCCTGCTGGGGCCCAATGGGGCGGGGAAGACGACGACGTTTCGGATGCTGTGCGGATTGCTGGGAGCCACCGGCGGGTCGCTGAAGGTGGCCGGCGCCGATCTGCGATATGCGCGGGCGTCGGCGCGGCAGCGGATCGGGTATGTGGCGCAAAAGTTTTCGCTGTATGGGCAACTGAGCGTGTCGGAGAACTTGGATTTTTTTGCCAGCGCGTATGGGTTGCTAGGGGATCGAAAACGCCGGCGGATTGGCTGGGCGATGGAGCAATTTGAGCTGGAAGCGCACGCGAAATTGCCGACGATTCAATTGCCGGGAGGGTTCAAACAGCGCCTGGCGATGGCGGCGGCCCTGCTGCATGAGCCGGAATCGTTGTTTCTGGATGAAGCGACCAGCGGGGCCGATCCGCTGGCGCGGCGGGAGTTCTGGAAAGGGATTACGTCGCTGGCCGAGCAAGGGGGTACGGTGTACGTGAGGACGCATTTCATGGTAGGGGCGGGAATATTGCGTT
>CAZCKE010000077.1:0-12181 GCA_964499005.1 uncultured Tepidisphaeraceae bacterium | reverse complement strand
AGTATCCCCCTCCGCCGTCCACCAAACCTCCCTCGCCGGCGAAACCATCACCGCTGCCCTGACCAACGCCCCCGGCAACGGATCGCCGATCGGCGGGCTGAAAGTCGCCACCCCCACCGGCTGGTTCGCCGCCCGCCCCTCCGGCACCGAAGACGTCTACAAAATCTACGCCGAAAACCTCAAAAGCGAGACTCACCTCGACCAGATCTTCCAGGAAGCCCGCGATTTGGTGAAGGCAACCCTCTCTACCGTCGGCGCGTAAATGCACTGCCCGCGGGCTGCGATCCTCGAACCTGTCTGGGGAGGGTAGGCATCGAGGCGTTTGTGGGACCCTGCTCTAACCCGATCCTTATTGCAACTTTAACAATTTAAACCCGCTTTTTGTCGATCGATCTAGAGCCGGGTTTCTAGTCGGAGATGTTGCATGCGAAGAAGGATTTCTTCTGATTAAAAATTGGGTGCCATTTGTTGGTTTTAATGGTGTGAAATGTATATTTAATGGGGTCGCCCGTTGACAAAATAAATCAAAAATGCCATTCTTCTGCTTAATAGCCGTTTAAATAATTTATTTGAAGGAAAGGTGATTGTCATGGGTAACGCGCAAACTGGCGGGGCATCTCCAGCAATAAGTGCGGCTCAAAAACTGGAAAAATTTTTCAGCTCACTCAATGAAGATGAACAAAAAATAGTGAGCGACATGGTTCGTGCATCGTTAGTTCAAGCTGCAGAGCGGTTTGAAGGGGCGGACGTCGCGAATGTTCCCGGAGCAATTGAAGGCTATCCGATTCCGGAATACGTCGCTGGGTTAACGGGTCAGAATGCGCCAGGACTCATCAAGTCGCTTCGTCTTCCGGGTTCTTTGGCGGCGCACGGTATTCCCGGATGCAATGCTTCGGCATTAGTGGCGATTCGCGGTCAGTTTGGCAGTCGGCAATCCTAGAGCCGGTTGTGAGTAATTCCGCGACCAGCAAATTACTTGAATTGTATCATGCAAGTCCCTCGCATCGTTCTGCACGATGAACTGATTGTTGATCACGCGCTTGATACCGAAATTGTTATCGATGGCCGCCGACATAAAAGTGTCTGCGTTCTGGATTGCAAGCCTATACATATCGACGGGGATATACGGCCCAGCTTAATTCTGGGAGTTCGCCCGTATTTCGACGAAGCTGGATCTCTCAGATTAAGTTTGCCTCTTACCGAGCCCCGATTCGAAAAAAAACCGGGGTGCGTGGTTATTTTTCGCCGGAAACGTGAAGTCGAATTGTCTGGAAACCTGGCATTAGTGTGGGCAATTTTTCGAGTTATGGACGGTGCTCTGACCGTGAACGAACTTCTTGCTCATCTTTCAGATTACGACAGTAATGCATTGATGGATTTGCTGGCTGGACTGGCCTATGTCGGCGCGATTGATGTGTCAAATCGAGCAATTTCACACTTTATTCACAGCAGGACGAAAAAAGGAGTTTTAGCGGGCGGCGGTTTATGTCATGATGAAGTGCTTCATCTAGTCACAGATTGCTCATACCGATCTTATGCTGATAAAGAACGCATCTCGCTTGGCAGTGATATTTCAGAATCGCTGATGCCGCTTCATTCTATTTTGGCAAGACGCCGTTCATTTCGAGATTATAATGGCGCGGAAATCGATCTTGGCGAACTCGCGGCAATTATCAAAACCGCTTGCGGTATTACGGGCGCTTTGAAATGGATGGGGCGTGAAGTGAAGTTACGGGCATATCCTTCAAGTGGTGGCCTGTATTCCGTGGAGATTTATCCAATTGTATTCGCCGTTCGCGGATTAGCGACGGGCATCTATCACTACTGTCCGGATGAAAATATTCTGGAAGTTGTTCAACCGAATATGAGACGCGAATATATTGTGGATGCATCGCTTCCTAGCGAAAGAGAAATGATTGCGGGAACAGCAGTTATGATTTGCTTGACCGGCGTTTTTAGCCGTCATGAACGCAAATACGGGGAAGGCGGGTACCGAATGATGGTTGCCGAAGCTGGGCATATCTCACAAAATTTAATACTTGCCGCTACCGCGCTCGGCTTGGATGCAAAACCTTTTGGAGGTGTATTTGATGACCTATTGCATAAAGCCATGGATTTGGATGTGGCGCAAGAACAATTTTTGCTGTCAGTTATCATGGGTCATGCGGGTGCCATCTGATCAACAAAATGATAATGGGTGCGCAAATGACTGGGTCTGCAGAATCTAATGAAGAAAAAGCAGGTCACTCGGGTCAGCCGAATTTACCGCGGACCACGAAACAGATTGCGCACGATATTATCGAAGCTCAAAATAAGGTCGATCTTCCCATTATTACTCAGTGCAGACTGAGCCCTACCGGTTTGCCTTCTTTTATAGAAGGAACGCCATATCTGGTCCCTGAAAACGTTAATACATTTTTGCAGGCGTTGAGAACGGATGTTAGTTTAATGTCCGTAATTCGCGCGAAGCAAGTGTTTCGGCAAATAACGGGATCAGAGCCATATCCGGTCCCGGAGTCCTGTACTCCGTATCTTGATGCAAACGGACTTGGATTCTATCTGAAAACGATGTTACCATTGGTGTTTGTAAAGGCGAATAATGGTGATCTGTTTCTTGATGCCAGGGTGGCAGTAAAGTATCTTCGCGAAAACAGCAAAAAGTTCCCAGCAGTACTCGACAAGATTGGGGTGCATGCATCTCGCATTCTATTAATGGAAAATTGTGGAAAATTAAAAACGCGTCCTCCTTGGCTGTTTACGGATATTGTTCAGCCTTATCGCGCATTTACAGATAAGCATATTTCAATCCGCGCCGGACTTTGGGTTCAAACACCTCCGGGAATTAACACGGTGATTGGTCCGCCGATTAACCAAAATGGTCAACTTTCGATAATCACTGGAGCAATTGAGACTGATTGGCACCATTTCGAGTTGTTTGTCGTTGCGGAAGTGCCGAGGTTTGAAGGACAGGTCTTGATCGTAGAGCCGGATACGTTGATTGCTCAGATGCACTTCGTGGCTCGTTTCCCTGACGCCGAACTTCGGTTTTCATTGGACGATCCCGGAGGCGATCGCATTTATCATGCAGGATGGGAACAACTTGGTGACAGGCTCGTGCAGGAAAATGCCGGGCGGACGTTGGAACGGTCAGGCGTTGCCAGCATCGATTTAAGTTGCCCGCATTGTTTTGTTTCTGTCACAGCAGCGGCAGAGCAGCATCTGCCGGAAGGACATGTATTTCGCCGAGGGTTTAACCCGGCATACAAAATTCTGAAACGCGAATATCATTCTGTTCATGCGAGGCAGGATTTTGAAGCTTTGCCAAAGAGGAAGAACGATTGATGCGTGGAGACAGCTCTCAGCTTCCGGCTTGGATTCGCCTGACAAACCGGGCAAAAGTGGTTGGAACATGTCATCGCGCGACAGGCGTTCTTGGTTTCGAGGGAGCTTCACCGCATTTGGCGGGTTCAAATCGAGAGCAATTTCTTCAAGCACTGCGGCGTGATATCGCGTCTTTAAAGCTTGAACGAGCACAACCGGTATTTCGCAAAATCCCTCGCGATACTGACGAAATTCAGCCCGAGACATGTAGCCCCTACATCGATGCCAATGGTTTTGGCTTCTATCTTAAGAACGTATTGCCTCTGGTCTTCGTAAAAACCAAACGGGGCGAGATTTTGCCCGAAGCGCGCGTCGCGATCAAGTATTTACGGGAAAATGCCAGGGAGTTTTCTGGGGTGCTGGATCTGTTGAAGTCTTATGCACATCGAATTTTCAAACCACAATTGCAGGCGGCATTGGAGGAAAAAAATTCTTCACTGTTCAGCGATGTTGCCCAACCCTATTCATCTTTTAGTAATAAGTATATGGTAATGCCTGCTGGTTATTACGTAATGACCCCGCCGGGCATTGCGACGATTCTTGGGCCGCCCATTAATCAACGTCCAGTTCTTGCCGTGCATTCGGGTTTGATGGAATCAGAATGGCACCATTCGGAATTGTTTGTCGTTTTCGATTGTCCGGATTTCGTCGAGCGAGTATTGGTGATCGAGCCGGATACAGTTTTGGCTCAGTTCTATTTCGTGGCAAAGGCTGCCAATGATGAAACTGAAATAGCGTTTTCGGAAAGCGATCCCGGCGCTGATCCAGCCTATTCCAAGCGGTCGATCGAAGAAGGTCTTGATTTGTTGGCGCGAGAAAAACCGTTTGTCGTGTCGAAGTTGACGGGCGTGAAAAGCGTGTCTGTCGCGTGTCCTCATTGCTGGGTTTCTATCACTGCAGCAGCCGAAGGGGGTGTACCAGAGGGTCATACAAGCGAACAGGATTTCTATCAAGGCTATAAAATTCTTCGAGCCGAATATCGCAAAGCCATGCGCCAACTGGGAGTTCCCGATCGATCTGCCAATGACCTGTCTCCGCCATGAGATCGATTTGCTTTCTTTCGCGCCGCTTTTTCTCCGTCACCAGCTATTTCCGCCACCGTCCCAAAATATTGTCCTTCCAAAAACTTCTAAACGCCATCAGAAACCATCAGGACACATTCGGCTAGTTGCTTTGCTAGGGAGAAGGCGAAGCAGACGGCATCGTTGTGTTTCCGACAGTTCCCTGGGGAGTTCCTGCGGCTGCGGGAGAAACGATTTTCACGTTTCCGATATTGACGTGCGTGCTAACGTGAAGCAAAAGGAACATCCCGGCGCACATAAATAGCGCTGCCATCCCCAGCAAGGTGCAGAATATCAAAAGCTTCTTGTTTTTACGCCGACCCTGCGGCGCCTCATAGTTGAGAGGAACTGTCACGGCTCCATTTTACCGTTTGCGCTCACTTACGCCACAAAACCAATCAATTCCACGCTCCTCCTAAGGCCCCATGTCGCGCTCAGGACTAGATTTTATATCTGCTAAACAAGATCACGCCTCGATATTGCCTGCTCCCATTGATCCCGCTGGTCCCCGCGCGCAACTCCCCCATATAAGGGTCCCCGGGGTGAAAGTTTTTATTTTTTGGTCTAACCCCTCTCAAACCCAATTCTTACAGATCCAATCCTAGTTAGAACCTCCGTTTTGACCCTCCCCTGGCTTTTTTCCAAAGCCAGACTGAGCCTTGTCGAAGTCCCACCTTTTCCCAAATCAGCCCAAAAAAGCGCGCAATTCCCTCCCCAATCAAAAATCCAAAATCAAAATTCAAAAATCCCTGAACCCCGCCAGGCCTGATGGCGCATCACAGTTCACACTTGGTTCTTCTTCCGCGGAAAAACCATGATCGCCGCCCCGATCACATTGCACGCCACCGCTCCCGTGCTCCAGTCGCGGACCTCATCGTTCATGTCGATATGCCCATGCAAGTTGATCTGGGTCTGAATCGCTTTGACTCCGCAAAAGATGCCCAGGGCACACAGTAGCAGGCCGAAGATCACTTTGGCGAGTTTCATGAATTCCTCCTTTTGGAAATAGGACGCGGCAAAGTTGCCGGATTGCGGGTTATGAAAAAGGGCGGAAGTTAGAAGCTGTTTTGAATCAACTTCTAAAACAGCCCCATCACGTGCAGTGTGATGACGCAGCCGACGGCGCCGAGGCAGATGCCGGCGATGGCGAGGCCTTTGCCTTGGCCGCCTTCGCGTTGGGAGATGCGGACCAGGGCGATGATGCCGAAGATGATCGCGAGCAAGGAGGGAAGAGCGAACATGCAGGGGGCGATGCCGACGAAGCCGAGAACCAGGGAGGCGACAGCGAAGCCGTTGGAGGAGGAGGAGATTTCAATGGTAGTGCCTTCCATGGTGAAGGGCATGCCACAGGAGCCGCAGTTGTTGGCGGTGATGAGGCTGGTGGCGGAGCAGCGGGGGCAGGTGATGAATTGTCGGCCGTCGGTGTTGCGGATGATTTTGGGGGCGCGTTCGCCGGCGGCGGCGTAGGCGTGGACGGGATGGGGGTCTTGTTTGATGATCTGCTGGGTTTTGGGGTCGATCAGGCGGCCGTAGCGGTCCTGGATGGGGATGGTGATCTGGTTGCCGCAGGTGGGGCATTGGCCGTCCTGAGCGGCCATGGCCTCGGTGGCTTCGAGTCGAGAAGAGCAGTAGGGGCAGTTGAAGCCATAGCGTTTTCCGCTGGTGCCTCGGGCGGTGCCGACGAATTGGCGGAGGGGGCCGGCGCCGGGACGAACGGCGGGGGAAGAAACGGGCGCAACGGCGGCGGCGCCGACGGTTTCGGGGATGGGGACGCGGAGTGTGGTGCGGCAGGTGGGGCAACGTTTGAGCGTGCCGGCTTCGTTCTCACCGGCCGAGAGAGAGGTGCGGCAGACCTGGCAGGAGAAGATGATCATGGGCGGTTAGTAGCTTTTCTCAAGATTAGAAGCTCTTCTCAAGAATCGTAATAATTTTCGGAGGAAATGTCATTGGGCATGAAACATGAAGACGTGAAACGTGAAAACGTGAGAGGAGATTGAAAGCAATCTTGAAATCGGATTCCGATTGACACTTCCATGCGAAACATTGCGAAAGCACGCAAAGGCGGTTGCCGGAGGTAACTATGCCCAGGGAAGCGAAAGGGTTTTGAATTTTTGGCGGGTCGGATAGGCTTGGGGAATGGCGCTGCGGCATTGGTTACAATTGGCACTGACGGAAGGGATTGGGCCGATCTTAATTGGGCGTCTCGTCGAAGCGACCGGGAATGTGGAAGCGGCATGCGCGGCAAGTGGGGCATTGTTGCGATCGGTGGAGGGGATTGGGAGCGTTAAATCAAATGAGATTTCGGAGGCGCTGCGGCGGGCAGAAAAAGAGGTGGATGCGGAACTGGCGCGGTGTGAGGCAGCGGGGGTGAATTTGATATGTCGGGAGGATGGGGAGTATCCGGAATTGCTCAAGTCGATTTCTGATCCGCCGGTGGTGTTGTACGTGAGAGGGACGCTGGAGGCGAGGGATTTGAATGCGGTGGGGGTGGTGGGGAGCAGGCGGTGCAGCAATTATGGGCGCGAGCAGGCGGTGCGGTTTGGGGCGGTGTTGGCGGGGGCGGGGGTTGGCGTGGTGGGCGGCGGGGGGAGAGGGATTGAGTCGGCGGCGCATCGGGGAGCGATTGCGGCGACGGAAGGACGGACGATCGCCGTGTTGGGGTGTGGGGTGGATGTGGCGTATCCGCCGGAGAATAAGGCGCTGTTTGAGGAAATCTCGCAGCGGGGGGCGGTGATCAGTGAGTTTGCGATGGAGTCGCCGCCGTTGAAGGAGAATTTTCCGAGGCGCAATCGAATCATCAGCGGCATGTCGCGGGGGATTTTGGTGGTCGAGGCGGATATTCGAAGTGGGGCGTTGATCACGGCGCGGCTGGCGGGGGAGGATCATGGGAGACCGGTGTTTGCGCTGCCGGGACGGGTGGATAATGCAATGTCGGCTGGGCCGCATGAATTGATTCGGGATGGGGCGACGTTGGTGAGGGGACTGGAAGATATTTTGGATGGGCTGGGGCCGTTGCCGCATGGGGCGGTGGTGGGGGAGACGGCGGAGACGCCGGTTGTGGGGGAACCGAAGAGGGTTGAGGCGGTTATCGCCGGAACAGAGGAGCAGGATCGGATCATGTGCTGTGTGAATGAGGAGCCGGTTTCTGTGGATGACATTATCGCGAGGAGCGAACTGGATGCGGAGATCGTTTTGCGAGAGTTGACGATGATGAGTTTGAGGGGGATGGTGAGGAGGGTGGAGGGGCAGAAGTATGTGAAGAGGTGAGGTAAATTCGAAATCTGAAATTCGAATCAATCTGAAATTGGAAATCTGAAACGGGAAAGACGGGATGACGAAATTCGAATGACGAATGACGAATCAAATTTGAATGACGAATGAGTGGCGATGTGAGGCTGATTTTGATGGAGAATGATTTGGGCGGGCTTTATAAATACAAATTCGAATGCGGGGAGCAGGGGAGGCGAGAGACAAACCATAAGGCCCCAAGCTTTTTCTCTCGCCTCCCCCGCACCCCCTCCACTCACTTTTGACTTCCCCTCAACCGCCCAAGGAGAAGACGGCGGCGTTTGTAAAGTGGTCGATTCAGTATTCTTCGAAATCGAAAGCATCGGAATAAACGATGAATGTTCGCTACAACATGGTCAATTGCTTTGTGGTTCGCCCGGATCAGCGCGGGACGCGCTATGAATTTCTCCAGCTTCGTCGGCGGGCGGATGATTTTATGGGGGGGACTTGGCAGACGGTTTATGGGGAAAGCGTGGAGGGGGAGACGGCAGTAGTGGCGGCGCTGCGGGAATTGAAGGAGGAGGCGGGGCTGGAGCCGCGGGAGTTTTATCGGTTGGAGAAGTTGAACGTTTTTTACATTGTGCCGCAGAATACCATTTGGCATTGCGTGCAGTTTTGCGCGATCGTGGGGAGCGAGGATCAGGTGACGCTCAATGAGGAGCACGATGCGTTTCGGTGGATCGGGGCGGAGCATGCAAAGAAAGAGTTCATGTGGCAGAGTGATCGGAATGCAGTAGAGGAGATTCTTAACGAAATCCTAAACAATGGCCCGGCTAAGCCGCATGTTCGGATTTTGCCCGAGGGGTAGCGGCGACTATAGTGTGGCCACATGTCACACGCGGTGGCGCACGCATCTCGGCTCAAGGGGAAGCATGGCGATACGCGCGAATCGCTGCGTCTGGCGGCGATCGACGTGGGGTCCAACAGCATCCACATGATCGTGGCGCAGGCCGATTCGGATGGGGGGATTTCGACGCTCTGGAGATTGAAGGAGCCGGTAGGGCTGGGGCGGCTGAGCTTTCCGTCGCGAAAGCTCTCCGCGGAGTCGATGGACCGAGCGGTGACGGCGCTGGAGCGGTTTCAGAAAGCGGCACAGCAGAGGCAGGTGGAGAAGATTATAGCCGTCGCGACCAGCGCGATTCGGGAAGCGAAAAACGGCGGGGATCTAATCGAGAGGATTCGGCGGGAATTGGGGCTGTATGTCAAAGTCGTCAGCGCGCGGGAAGAGGCGCGGTTGATTTATCTGGCGGTGCGGCATGCGATGCAGTTGCGCGGGAAGCCGCATTTGATCATGGATATTGGGGGCGGGAGCGTGGAATTTATCGTGGGGGATGAGAAGCGGGCGTTGCTGCTGGAGAGCCGCAAGTTGGGGGCGTCGCGAATGACGGCGCAGTTTGTGAAATCCGACCCGATTGAAGAGAAAGAACATCGGCAGCTTTTGAAGCATTATGAAAAGGAATTGACACCGCTGGTGGCGCAGATCGAGGCGCTGGGCCCGATCCGGGTGGTGGGGACGAGCGGCACGCTGGAAAATCTGGCGGCGATGTGCGGGTCGGAGCCGCCGGCCAATGGGAATGGGCAGGCCGTGCAGGTGATCGAGCGGGATCGATTCGAAAAACTTCAGGCGGAGCTACTGGAGAGCAACGCGAAAGATCGGGCACGGATGCGAGGGCTGGATGAGCAACGGAAGGATCAGATCGTCGCGGGAGCGGCGCTGGTGGGGGAATTGTTCAAGCGGCTGCGGATTCGAAGGATCGATATTTGCCCATCGGCGCTGAGAGAGGGAATTTTGCTGGATTATTTGTCGCGGCATTTGCCCGATCTGGCGATTCGGCGGGAGATGCCTGACCCGCGGAGGCGCGCGGTGATCGATCTGGCGCGGCGGTGCGATTGGCATCGGACGCACAGCGAGCAGGTGGCGAGCATTTGCCTGAAATTGTTCGATGAATTAAGGCCGCTGCATGGCCTGGGGGCGGCGGAGCGGGAATTGATCGAATATGGAGCGCTGCTGCACGACATCGGGTGGCACATCGGGCGCAGCGGGCATCACAAGCACAGCATGTATTTGATTCTGCACGGGGATTTGAAGAATTTTTCGGCGGAGGAAGTGCAGATCATCGCGAATATTGCGAGGTATCACCGCAAGTCGCCGCCGAAGAAAAAGCACGAGCAATATGAATCGCTGGGGTCGCGAGCGCGAAGGGTTGTCGACGTGGGGGCGGCGCTGTTGAGGCTGGCCGATGGGCTGGATCGGAGCCATTGCAGCGTGATTCAGGATTTGCGATGCCGATTGGATGATAAACGGTTACGCTGCATTCTTTCGGCAAAATCGGACGCGGAATTGGAAATCTGGGGAGCCAGGCGGAAAATGGATTGGTTTGAGCAGATCTTTGGCCGGCCGATTGTTTTTGAGCTGGCCAAGCGATAGGCCGATAAGGGCAATTATGGATTCGCTGCTGACGCCGCACAATTTTCCCGGGAAGCTGATCATCGTCGAAGGGATCGACGGATCGGGCAAGAGCACGCAATTGCAACTGGCCATGCGTTATCTGGAAGCGAAGGGACTGCGGCCATTTTTCACGGAATGGAATAGCGCTGATCTGGTGAAGGCGATCACGAAGAAGGGGAAGAAGAAGATGTCGCTGACGCCGATGACGTTTTCGCTGCTGCATGCGACGGATTTTGCGCATCGGCTGGTGCACAGCATTTTGCCGCCGCTGAAGGCGGGGATGATCGTACTGGCGGATCGGTATGCGTATACGGCGTTTGCGCGAGACGTGGTGAGAGGGTGCGAGAGGGAATGGGTGAGGCGGATATACCAATTTGCGCCACGGCCGGACCGGGCGTTTTATTTCAGCGTGCCGATCGATGTGAGCGCGTCGCGATTGTTGTCGGGACGGGCCAAGCTCAAGGATTATGAGGCGGGGATGGACCTGGGGCTGGCGGGGGATTTGGTGAGCAGCTTTAAGGTGTTTCAGGGGCGCATTCTGACGGAGTATTCCAAGATCGCCGCGGAATATGGGCTGACGGAGATCGACGCGACGCGAAGCATCGGCGAGCAGCAGCAGATCGTGCGGCAACTGATTGACGAGACGCTGGCGGATTACCGGCCGCCGAGGCCTGAAGCGACGATTGCGGGAAGCAGGCAATAAGAGGACGGCAGGGTTTATGAGCGAATTTCATTACATGGGCCATGCGATGCCGTACCTTCCCAAGGAAGGGGCGACGGGGAAGCTGATCGTGCTGGAAGGGACGGATGGGTGCGGCCGCAGCACGCAGGCGGCACTGCTCAAGGAGTGGCTGGAGGTGCAGGGGTACGCGGTCATTGATACGGGGTGGACGCGCAGCAAGCTGGTTGGCAAGGCGATCACGGATGCCAAACAGGGGCATTCGCTGCACCGGCTGACGTATTGCCTGATGTATGCGACAGACCTGGCGGACCGGATGGAATATCAGATTATCCCAGCGCTACGGAGCGGGTTTATCGTGCTGGCGGATCGGTATGTTTATACGCTGCTGGCGCGAGGCGTGGCGCGCGGGGCGGACAAACAGTGGCTGCGGGACCTGTTTGCCTTTGCGGTGCGTCCGGATTTGGTTTTTTATCTTCAGTTGGGGGTCGAGGATCTCGTCCCACGTGTTCTGGAAGCCGGAAAGATGAATTATTGGGAGAGCGGGCTGGACATGAATTATGGGGACGACATTTACGACAGTTTCGTGGCGTATCAGACGGCGCTGATCGAGCAGTTCAATATTTTGTCGGAAGAGTTTGGGTTTCATTGCGTGGATGCCAAGCAGGATCCGCGATCGATCCAGCGGCAACTGAGACGGGCGGTGACGGGGTATTTGCAGAGCAGTAACTATGCGCCGGGCATGGCTGCGAAATAGGGGCTCATGTCAGAATAGGGGCTTACGTCAGACGCACATGAACACCGTGCCGAGATAAGAATTGCTTCACGGTGGGGACCGAATACGTATTGAAGTGGAAGATGCTGGCGGCAAGTGCTGCGTCGGCATGTCCGGCGGTCAGCACGTCGAGCAAGTGCTGGGGGGTGCCGGCGCCGCCGCTGGCGACGACGGGGATTTTGACGGCATCGCTGACGGCGGCGGTCATCTTGATGTCGTAGCCCGCGGTGGTGCCGTCGGCGTTCATGACGTTAAGGACGATTTCGCCGGCGCCGAGGGACTCGGCTTGCTTGACCCAATCTATGACGCGGATGCCGGTGTGGACGCGGCCGCCGTTGACGAAGACTTCCCAGGTTTCGGCGCCGTTATTTTTGACGCGATTGGCGTCGAGGCCCAGAACGGTGGCGCAGCGGCCGAATTTGCGGGCAACCTCGGCGATCAGCTCGGGCCGTTTGACGGCGGCGGAATTTAGGCTCACTTTTTCGGCCCCGGCCTGGATGAGACGAGTGGCGTCGTCGAGGGTGCGGATGCCGCCGCCGACGGTCAGG